>JAJYJF010000007.1 GCA_021796375.1 Chloroflexota bacterium
CGATCAGGATGCTCGGCAGCCAGAGAAACACCCCCTGAAAGGTGAAATTCAGGGCAATCCACAGGATCGTGAGCGACGCGGTCCGGCCGCGGTAGGGGGGTGAAAACGGGCTGGCGGGCTGCCCCGCGGCCGGCGCCGGACGGGGAACGGCCGGGGCGGGGGCGCTCTCCGCGGCTGTCACCCGGATCTGGCGGGCGGCGGCGAGGGCCTCGGCCTGCCGGCCCTTGCTCATCCAGAAGCGCATCGACTCGGGCAGCAGGATGCGGACCGCCGGCGCCGAGGCGATCGCGAGCGCCCCGAACAGGAGCGCGGACTGCCAGCCGTACGGGGTGACCAGCTCGTAGCCGGCCAGGGCGGCCAGCGCGCTTCCCAGCCCCCAGAACCCGTTGAGCAGGACGAGCAGGCTGCCGCGGTAGCGGGCCGGCGAATACTCGCTCACCAGGGTGCTCGCGACCGGGAGCACGGCTCCCAATCCCAGGCCGGCGAGAAGCCGCAGGACGAGCAGCGCCGGGTAGCCCGGCGCGAGCGCGGTCAGGCCGGAAAATACCCCCAGCCAGAGCATGGTCACGACCAGCATCTGCCGCCGGCCGATCCGGTCGGCCAGGCCGCCCGCCAGCACCGCCCCGATCATCATCCCGACCAGCCCGGTGCTGGCGATCAGCCCCTCCTGGCTCGACGACAGGCCCCATTGAGACTTCAGCGGGGGCAAGACGTATCCGATGATGCTGACCCCAAAGGCAGCCCACAACCAGCACAGCCCGACCAGCAGGAGCAGCCGGGCGTGAAAGCGGCCCAGCCGGGCGCGGTCGAACCGGTCGAGGTGGATCTGCAAATCGGGGGCTGCGGCGCTCATCTCAGGATAAGTAGACGATCAGCGGGGTGAGGGTGAGGACGCTCAGGATCGTGGAAAACGCCACGGAGACGGTCAGGAAGGCCGGCTCCAGGTCGAACTCGGTGGCGAGCAGGGTCGCGGTGACCGCGGTCGGCATGGCGGCCTGCAAAATGCCCGCCTGGCGGGCCGGCCCCTCCAGCGTGAAAATCAGCGCCAGGCCCGCCGCCACCAGCGGGCTGGTCACCAGGCGCATCAGGTTGGTCAGCATAAGGGCCAGGCTCGGGCGGCGCCACTCGCTCCGGCTCAGCTGCAGCCCGAGCAGGACGAGCATGGTCGGGATCGACGCGTCCGAAAAGAGCCCGACCACCCGGTCGATCGGGAGCGGCAGGCTGAGGCGCAGGTGGCTGAAAACCAGCCCGACGATAAACGCGTACAGGAACGGATATTTAAACGGCGCAACCAGCGGGTTCCCCTTTTTGCCCGAGCCCCAGGAGGCGATGGCAATCCCCAGCGTATAGGTCATCAGGCTGTTGCCGACCATGAAAAGCGATGCGTACGGGAGAACTTGATTCCCAAATGCGAACTGGGTGAGCGACAGGCCGTAATTGCCGGAGTTGGTCGCCAGGCTCCCGAGCATGGCCGCCGCGATGATGCTTTTCGGCCAGCTGAAGGCTTTCCCGACCGCGCCCATCAACGCGGTGATCAAGATCATCAGCACGACGGTGAACCCGAGCATCAGCAGGATGTCGCGGTCGCTCACCTGGCTGCCGGTGATCAGTTTATAGATCAGGCAGGGGGTGAACAGGTAGAGGACGACCTTCGAGATCGACCCCGGGGAGACGTCGCTCTTCTTTCCGAGAATAAAACCCGCTCCGGAAGCCAGCAGGATCGGAAGGATATTGTCCGTAAATGCATTGATGAGGGCTATCATGGGCGAAGATGAGAGGGATTATACTCCGCTTGACAAATGCAACCAATATTCTTATGATGGGGAGAATTTTTAGTCCGAAGGATAACGGAATGGGCTACCACCGGATCGTCATCAAATTCGGAACTTCCACACTGACCGCCGGGACCCGGAACCTGTCCTCCCCGCGCATGGTGGATCTCGCGCGCCAGGCATCCATGCTGGTGGACCAGGGCGTCCAGGTGGCGCTGGTCTCCTCGGGCGCGATCGCCGCCGGGCGGGAGGCGCTGGGCCATCCCAGCCTGCCGGGGGTCATCCAGGCCAAACAGATGCTGGCGGCGGTCGGCCAGCCGCGCCTGATGGGACTGTACGAGCAGTACTTCGCAATTTACGGTCGGACGGTCGCGCAGGTCCTGCTCACCCGGGCGGATATCGCCGACCGGCGGCGCTACCTGAACGCGCGCGAGACGCTCGAGGGCCTGCTCTCCCAATCCGTGATCCCCATTATCAATGAAAACGACACGGTCGCGGTCGAGGAGATCCGCCTCGGCGATAACGACAACCTCTCGGCTCTGGTCGCGAACCTGGTCGAAGCCGACCTGTTGGTTTTGCTCACCGACCAGGACGGCCTATTCAGCGCCGACCCACGCCAGGACCCGGATGCGTACCTGATCCAGGAGGTCGGCCAGAGGGAGATCCCCGAAGCGCTCTGGGAGGCGGCCGGCGGGACGAGCAGCGGGCTGGGGACCGGCGGGATGCTGACCAAGCTGCAGGCCGCCGACCTGGCCCGGCGGGGCGGCACGATGGTGGTGATCGCCCGGGGCGGCGAGCCGGACGTGCTGCTGCGCGTGGCCCGCCAGGAAGCGCTGGGCACCCGCCTGGCCCCGGTGGCCACCACCCTCGAGCACCGCAAGCGCTACCTGCTGGCCGGGATGCGCTCCCGGCGGGTGCTGGAGATCGACGACGGCGCCTTCCAGGCGCTGCAGCGCGGCGGGAGCCTCCTGCCGGTGGGCGTCAGGCAGGTGGAAGGGAGCTTCGAGCGCGGCGATGGGGTGCGGGTGCGGAACCTGTCCGGAAAAGAGATCGCGGTCGGGCTGGTTAACTATTCCTCGCGAGACATGCAGCGGCTGTGCGGCCGCCAATCCGGTGAGATCGAGAGCCTGCTCGGCTACACGTTCGGCGACGAGGTGATCCACCGCAACAATTTGATGATGCTGTAAGGGAGGTGGGGATTGGTCACAATCGAAGAGATGGGGCAGCGCGCGCGGCGGGCTTTTGGCGTCCTGGCGGCGGCCCCCACCGAACAGAAGAATGCCTGCCTGGAAGGGCTGGCCCGCTCCATCGAGGGTGAGCAGGCCGCCCTGCTGGCCGCGAATAAATTGGATGTCGAGGCGGCGAAAGCCGCGGGGCTGTCGCCGGCGATGGTCGACCGGCTGGCCCTCAGCGACCTGCGCCTGGCCGGGATCGCCGCCGACCTGCGCGGGGTGGCTGCCCTGCCGGACCCGGTCGGCGAGGTCTTCGAGCAGCAAACCCTGCCGAACGGATTGCGGGTGCGCAAGCAACGTGTCGCGCTGGGGGTCATCGCCATGATCTACGAATCGCGCCCGAACGTCACCATCGACGCCGCCGGGCTGGGGATCAAGACCGGCAACGCGGTGATCCTGCGCGGGGGCAGCGAGACGGTCCGCTCGAATGCGGCGCTGGTGGATCTCGTCCACCGGGCGCTCGCCGAGAGCGGCCTGCCGGAAGACGCGGTCCAGTTCGTGGATGATCCGGACCGGGCGCGGGTCGGCGAGCTGCTGCGCCTCAACCAGTATGTGGACATGGTCATCCCGCGCGGCGGTGCGGGGCTGCACCAGTTCTGCCGCGATACGAGCAACATCCCGGTCATGACCGGCGGGATCGGCATCTGCCACCTCTACGTGGACGAAACCGCCGACCTGCGGGCGGCGCTGCCGGTCATCCGCAACGCCAAAATCCAGCGCCCGACCGTCTGCAACGCGCTGGATACCCTGCTGGTCGACCGGAAAATTGCCGGCGCGTTTATCCCCCAGGTGGTTGAGCTCCTCGCGAAGGATGGGGTGACCTTCCGCGCTGACCCCGAGGCGCTCTCCGCCCTGCGCGGCAGCCCCAGCCCGGCGGCGCTCCCGGCCGGCCCGCAGGATTTCGACACCGAGTGGCTCTCGCTCGTGCTGGGCCTGAAGGTGGTCGGCGGCCTGGAGGAGGCGCTGGGACACATCGCCGCCCACAGCACGGCCCACTCGGACGGCATCCTGACCCGCAGCGACGAGAACGCCCGCCGCTTTGTCGCGGCGGTCGATTCGGCGGCGGTCTACGTCAACGCCTCCACGCGCTTCACCGACGGCGCTCAGCTTGGCCTGGGGGCCGAGGTGGCCATCTCTACCCAGCGGGTGCACGCGCGCGGGCCGATGGGGCTGCGCGAGCTGACCACCTATAAATGGGTCATCGAAGGGGATTATCACGTCCGGCCGTGATCGCCGGACGTGATCGGAGCGTGAGGGGATCGGATTCTAACGTTCTTTATATATTCCACTTATATTAAATTGAGATCCCGGACTTAAGATACAGATAACACACATTTACTTCGCTGGCCGGTGGGCCGGCAGGCAGAATCCGTTATTTGTATGAAGGAGGGTGTAAAAATGTCCAACATCACACGCTGGAATCCCTATCAGGAAATGTCCAACATGCGCCGGTTGATGCGCCGGATGTTCGACGATCCATTCCTGAGCCAGGAGTTTGAGACCGACCAGGCCGCGCTCTGGGAGCTCCCATTGGACGTCATGGAGGACCAGGACGGGTATAAGATCAAGGCCTCCCTGCCCGGGATTAACCCAGACGATCTGGATATCACTTACAACAACAACACGCTCACGATCCGGGGTGAGACCAAGGCAGAGGACGAGCAGAAGGAATCGCACTATCACCTGCGGGAGCGCCGCTTCGGCTCCTTCCAGCGCAGCGTCTACCTGCCTACCTCGATCCAATCGGATAAAATTCAGGCCGATTACAGCGACGGGATCCTGACCCTGCACCTGCCCAAGACGGAAGAAGTCAAGCCCAAGCGGATCGCAGTCCGCAGCGGCGGGCAGAGCCAGAAGCAGATCGACAGCAAGGTGCGCAGCGCAAAATAGCTCGCGGGCCGATCGCCTCATAACCGAACATTCGTACACGAACATGGACCATCCTTAATCTTTTGGATGGTCCATGTTCAATCCGGGTTCTTTGAATAAAACCCCCACCCCAACCCCGCCCCCGGATGGCGTTTCCCGGCAGTCGCTGGCCATCTGGGGGCGTCCCTCGGCTGCGTCTCGGGATGCGGGGCAAGGGACAGGTTCTGCGGGATCACAAATATTGTTCAGGTCATGCTCAGGCGGCCTGCTCCTCCCCGCCGAGCGCCAGGCTTTTCTTCCGGGCGCTGAAGACCTTCCCCAGGAGCAGCAGCCCGGCCAGGGCGAATACCGCGCTGGACACAAAAAGAACCGGGTAGCCGAGGAACCTTCCCGGGTGGGCGGCGTTGACCCCGTCAATCACCGGGCCGAAAAGACGGCTGAGCGCGCCAGCGCCGGCGGTCGCCAGGTTGGTCAGCCCCAGGTACTTCCCGGCCTGATCGGTGGGGGCAAGCTGGGTGGCAAGCGCCCAGTTGGCGGTCAGGAAAAATCCAATCCCGGAGCCGATCACCAGGCCCGAGACCAGGACCATGGAGGCGGTGTGCGCCGCAACCATCAGCAGGCTGCCGGCGGCGACCAGGACCGCCGCCAGCACGTGGACCGGCCGGCTCCCGATCCGGTCGCTGGCAAAACCGCCCAGCAGCGCGCAGGCGATCAGCGCCAGGACGATCGTCGCCATCAGGTTACCGGTCAGCTCGACCGGGTTCACGCTGGGCAGGGTATCGCGGACGTAGTACTGGGCGAAGGCCTGGATCCCGTATACCCCGAGCAGGAATACCAGCCGGGAGGCAATCAGCCAGGCGAAGGCCAGGTTTTTCTTCAGGTCGATCCCGGCTAGCTCCTGGAATACGCCGGCCCGGCTCGCGGGGACCTGCCCCGCGGTGCTGCGCTCGCGGGTCCAGATCAGGGTGATGGCGACGCTGGCGACCAGCGCCGCGATGATCAGCCCGACCGGCCCGCCCATCTGAACGGCATTCGGAGAGACCAGCCGCCCCATCCCGATCGAGGCGAGGACCAGGCCCAGCATGTCGAACACGTTTTTATATCCGCTGCCCCGGCCGAGCTGCTCCTTGGGGAGCATGTCCGGCAGCAGGCCCTGCATCGGGGCGTGAGCGAAGTTCGAGCTGAACTGCAGCCCGATGTATCCGATGACGATCCCGGGCAGCCCACCGGCGAAGCCGAGGATCCCCAGGAACAGCAGGTCGACGGTGGTGCCGATCAGGATCATCGGCCGCCGCCTGCCCCAGCGCGAAGACCAGCGGTCGCTGATAGCCCCGGCTACCGGCTGGACGATCATCGCGATGAGGAGCCCGGCCCCGGTGAGCAGCCCCAAGACCGTGTTTTTCCGCTCCGGATTGATGTACATGAGCAGGACAGCCGGCAGCAGGATCACGTGCAGGCTGTTCCACATGAAAGACAGTCCGAGCCAGCAGGCGTTCAGGCTAATCAGTTTCCAGGGCTTCTGCTGCATTCCGTTCTCCTTCAGCCCCCGCCGGTGAACCGCTCTGGGAGCAAAGCCGCGCCGGCAGGCAGCGCGCGATCTCGGCCATCACCCGGTTGGAGACCGCGGCGTCTGCCGTGCGGTGGTCGGCCGGGCCGGTCTGGTCGATGAAATAGGGCGCGCCGAAATTCAAGATCAGGCTGCCCCCCTCCTCATAAACGCCCACCGGCTGGATGCCGAGGCCCCGGCCGGCAAGGTATCCGATCAGCCTGCCAGCCCCCGGCGGGGGGGAGGCCAGCCGGCCGCCGGGATGATCCATCCCCTCCGGGGCGAACCCGATCAGCGGCCGTTCGACCGCGCGGGCGTAGCGGACCAGGCCCCGCACGGCAAGCGCCCGCTCGGTGAGATCCTCCGGACGGGGCGGCATGGGCGGCATGGGGGTAAAACCGTAGAGCTTCGCCAGATTCAGCAGGACCGCGGTGGAGATGGGGGTCAGGACCAGGCTGCGAATCGGATCCGGCTGGGTAAACGCGGAGGTCATCCCCCAGTGCAGCTCGGCTGGGAAAGCGGCGCTGACCGCCAGGGCGATCCACATGGCCAGGAAACCCGGTCGGTGGTAGTGGTTCACGGTGACCATGCAGCCGCGCTCGAGCTGGCTCAGGTCGGGCAGGCTGCCGCACACGCGCAGGTCTGAGATGCCGGCAACCGCTGCCTGAGCATCCTGCTTGAAGGAACGCGTTCTCCCGGCCAGCAGCGAGGCCGCGATCCGCACAGCCAGCCCGGTGGGGAGGTGGTAGCGCGGAAAGCAGGTCTCAGGACTGGCCATAGAGATCCGGATCAGTGCTTTTCCACCGCCACCAGCTTGCCTGCCCGCGCGGATTCGTAGAGGGCAGTGATCGCCGCGACGTTCCCCCGGCTGTCTGCCAGGCTGATGCGCGGCGGCTTCCCTTCCAGCACAGCATCCGCCATATCCTCGATTTCACCGGAATACAGGTCTGAGTCCGGGACCCGGAGGACGGTCTCCTCCCCGTCTTGTTTCAGCAGGATCTTCGCGCCCCGCCGGGGCCGGTAGGCCTCGGGGAGCAGGAGGCTGCCCCGATCCCCGACGATCTCCACACTCGAGCGCCCGGCGCTGCGGAAGCCCGAATCCACCTGGGCGGCAGCCCCGTCGAACAGCAGCGTCCCCGCGAAGCTCAGGTCCACCCCGCTCGGGCCGTCGACCTTCCAGCCCAGCACCTGCCGGGGCTCGCGGCCCAGCACCGTGCGCGCGTAGCTGACCGGGTAGCAGCCGACGTCCCACAGCGACCCGCCGAGCAGGTCCGGCGAAAGGCGCACGTCTTCTTCGCGGCTGAGGTTGAACGAGAAGGACCCGCGCACCAGCCAGATCTCGCCCAGAGCTCCCCCGGCGACCAGCTCCTGGACGCGGAGCGTCTGCGGGTGGTGGCGGTACATGAAAGCCTCGGCGACCTGCACCCCGTTTGCCCGGGCGGCGGCCGCGATCGCATCCACCTCGGCGGCGGTGATCGCGAGCGGTTTCTCGCACAGCACGTGCTTGCCCGCCTGCGCGGCGCGGACCGCCCATTCGGCGTGCAGGCTGTTCGGGAGCGAGATATAGACGACGTCGATCTCCGGGTCCGCCAGGAGCGCGTCGTAGCTGCCGTAGGTGCGCGGGATCGACCGCCCGGCGGCGTAAGCGCGGGCGCGTTCCAGGTCGCGGCTGGCAACCGCCAGGAGCCGGCTGCGCGCCGAGCGCTGCAGCGGCCCGATCACCTCCCGGTTGATCCGCGCCGTGCTGAGGATGCCCCAGTTCAGAATCTTCTTCATCGGCAGGTTTCCCTTAATCTCCAGCCACGATCACGGCGGAGCGGAAAAACTTGTAGGCCAGCAGCATATTCTCGGCCATGTACTGGATGCGGCGGCCGTCCAGCCGGTCCACCCCGGGGATGAGCGAGACCCGGTCGGCCATGATGGACGTGTGGAACTCGACGTTCACCATCACCGGCGGCTCCACGCGGAAGGGCTGGATGCCGGCGTCGATGCGCAGGCGGCTCACCGCCCGGGCGGCGGCCTCGCGGATCTTCTGGTGAGCCGTCTCCAGCGGCAGGCACTCCGCGGCGGAGCGCCCGCGCGCCACCTTGACCGCGGCGACCTCCACGTTGGGGATCAGGTCCACCGCTTCCGAAGCGGCCGCCTGATCGCCGGAGACCATGATCACCGGGACATTAAAATTTCCGCAGACGGCGGAGTTCAGCCCGATTTCTCCGACGACCTTGCCGTTCAGCCACAGGTTCATCACCTTGCTGGCCCAGGTGTGATCCAGCATGGCGCTGGCGGTGCCGGCGCGCGCGTGGTAGCCCACCAGCATCGCCGCCGTGACGCCGCCGTCCACCCCCTGGAGCATGCCTAGCGGGGATGGGTAGCCCTGGTTCAGCCGCGCGCGAGAATCGAGCTCTTCGATCAGGATGTTGTTGGCCTGGTTGTGCCCGTCGGAGACGACGACGTCTTCCGCGCCGGCCTGGATCGCCCCCTTGATCGCCGCGTTGACATCCGCGGTCATGATGCGGCGAAACCGCTCGTATTCCGGGTGCCCGGGCGTGGTCTGATCCCAGTTGACCAGCCCCGAAACCCCTTCCATATCGGCCGAAATCAAAATGCGGATCATGAATCCTCCCCTGGATGGTTTGCTTGATGAGCTGCCCGGCGGGCAGCGATGCTCAGGATAGAACCGCTTGCATGGACCACGGACCTGTCCAGGTGACCGTCACCGGCAGGATCTGTCCGTGCAGGTTTTTTTCGGCCGCGACGAAAACCAGCTCGTTGTTCGGCGTGCGCCCTTTCCAGCGCCCTTTAACCTTTTCTTCGAACAGCACCGGGATGCGCATCCCCAGCTTGCGGGCGTGAATCTCCGCCGCAATCCCTTCCTGCAGCGCTTCGAGCAGGCGGAAGCGGCGCATCTTCTCGCTATCAGGTACGTTATCGTCCATTTTGCGGGTGGCTACAGTCCCCGGGCGGGAAGAATAGCGCGCCAGGTGAGCCACGTCCAGCTTCAGCTCCGCCAGCAGGTCGTAGGTGTTCTGGAACTGCGCGTCGGTCTCACCGGGGAACCCGACGATGATATCCGTGGCGATCGAGACCCCGGGGATGCGCTCGCGGATCTTCGCGACCAGCTGGCGGTACTCGCCGGAGGTGTATCCGCGCCGCATGGCGTCCAGCACGCCGTCGTCCCCGGCCTGAACCGGGACCTCGATGTGCGGGCAAACCTTCGGCAGGGCCGCGACCGTATCCAGCAGCTCGTCGGTCATCCAGTTCGGATGGGAGGTGAGAAAGCGGATGCGTTCGATGCCGTCCACCTCGTGCAGCAGGCGCAGCAGCCCGGAAAGGTTCGGCCCGTCCGGCTGGTCTTTGCCGTAGCGGTCGACGATCTGCCCGAGGAGGGTGATCTCGCGCACGCCCTGGGCCGCCAGGCTGCGGGCTTCGCCCAGGATCTCATCCAGGGGGCGCGAGCGCTCGACCCCGCGGCGGAACGGGATCACGCAGAAGGTGCAGGCATGCGAGCACCCGTAGACGATCGGGATGTGGGCCGCCACCAGCTCCCCGCGCTCCCCGGCCGGCAGGCTGAGCGCTTCACCGGAAACGCTGATCTCGTCCAGCAGGCCCGCGCGGGCATCGGCTTCCTCTTGCAGCATGCCGCGGGTTTCGGACTGGGTCAGGAAGGCGAGCAGCGGTCCGGGATCGGAGGGGGGCGAGAAGACGTCCACGTAAGGGAAGCGCGCTTGCAGGTGCGGGTTGCCTTTCACGCCCACCAGGCAGCCCATCACGTTGATCACCAGCTCCGGCCGGCGTTCTTTGAGCGGGCGCAGCGAGCTCAACCGCCCGTAAGCTTTATCCTCGGCGCTCTGGCGCACGACGCAGGTATTCATAACAATCACGTCCGCGGCCTCCGGCTGCGGGGTGGGCTGGTAGCCGAGCCTCTCCAGCGCAGAGGCCACCCGCTGCGAATCGGCCACGTTCATCTGGCATCCTTCGGTCCATATGTGGTACTTCATGGGGTAGATTATATCAAATGAGCGTGGGTCAAAATCGGATCATATTAGGAGGATTATTTTCCGTTTGAGTCAGGATATGGGTTGTCGAGAGATGTCCCCTTCCTGGCCCGTCCTACCGTGATTCTCATCCGGTTCCTGCGGCAGGGGATCCGGGAGAGAGCCCTCCCGGCGGGTGTTACAATTGCGACCATGCTTCGCTCATTCATCGCAAAATTCAGCCTGGGGGTGTTCAGCGCCCTGCTGGCGGTCGTCCTGGTCTACAACATCCCGATCGTTCACCAGCACCTGGCCTGGCGCGTCGATTTCACCATGACCTACCTGCGGATGGTCTTATCGCCGGCGGGCGCGCTGCCGGCCCCACGCGCGGAAGCGGACCAGCCGGCGCCTCCCCCGCTCGCGATCCCTTCCACCCCGACCGTCCTTCCCTCCCCGGAGCCAACCGCGGCCGTCTCCGGGGCGACGGCCCTCCCGCCCACGCCGACCCCGACCGCGCTCCCGGCCGCGGTCCAGCTGACCCCGCCGAAGTTCGAGCAGCAGGGGATCAACAACTGCGGCCCGGCGACGCTCTCCGCGTACCTGCGCTATTACGGCTGGGACGGCAACCAGAGCACCATCGCCGATGTCGTCAAGCCGGTCCCCGAAGACCGCAACGTCAACGTCGAAGAGCTGCAGTACTTCGTCCATACCAAGGTCGGCTGGCTGAACTTTGAGTACCGGGTGGGGATGGACGTCGATCGGCTGAAGCGCTTCCTGGCAGCCGGCCTGCCGGTCATGATCGAAGAGGGCATGCGCCTCGACCAGTCTTACTGGCCGAACGACGATCTCTGGGCCGGGCATTACCTCTTCATCACCGGGTACAACGAAGCGTCAAAAATCTTCATCACCCAGGACTCATACTACGGCCCCAACCGCGCCGTCCCCTACGCGACGCTCGACCGGAACTGGGAGACCTTCAACCGCGTGCTGATCCTCATCTACCACCCGGAGATGCAGGACCTGGTGAAATCCATCCTGGGCGCCGATTGGGACCGGGACGCCAACCGGCAGCACGCCCTCGCTACCGCCCAGGCCGGCGAGAAAGCCGACCCGCAAGACGCTTACGCCTGGTTCAACGCGGGGACCAACCTGGTCTACTTCGAGCGCTACCCCGCAGCGGCGGATTCGTATGACCAGGCGCGCCGGCTGGGCCTGCCCCAGCGCATGCTGCGCTACCAGTTCGGCCCGTTTATCGCCTACTTCCACACCGGGCGCATCCAGGACCTGCTCGACATCACCAATTACGCGCTGCATGTGACCCCCAACTCGGAAGAGGCAACCCTTTGGAAAGGCTGGGCGCTTTACCGCAGCGGGGACCGCGCAGGGGCGGAGGCCCAGTTCAAGCGAGCCCTCAGCGATAACCCGAGCTATCAAGACGCCAAATACGCGCTGAACTTTTTGGCGAGCAATTGAGCGCGGCGGTCAGGGCAGGCGCTTCCCGAGCGCGCCGAGGTAAACCGCGAACAGCTCTTCGCCGTCCAGGCCGAGCTCGCGGTTGAGAGCCTCGTCGTCGAAGCCGCCCAGCGCGCAGGCATGGCCGCCGATGGCTTCCGCTGCCAGGTACAGGTTCTGGCAGACGTGCCCCGCGTCCAGGAGCAGGTAGCGGTATCCGCGCTCGCCGTACCGCCAGCGCATGCGCGCCAGGACGGCGACCCAGATGAAGGTCACCGCGCTGGCGGGCACCATTTGCTGGCGCCGGCAGGCGGCAGTCAGGCGCCCGGTTGGGTCCGGGGCGGTTTGAAGCGGCCCCAGCTGGTGCGTGGTTGCGATGAAGCGGTACAGCCCGGGCTCCAGCCCGGCGACGCGGTTGACCAGCAGCAGCGTCTCGAAGGCGTGCCGCGCCCCGGCCGACGGCACCGGGCGGAGGGTCGCCGGGCGGCTGGTAATTTCTTCCACCCCCTGCGTGCACCACAACAAAAAAGAAAGCTCCTCCAGCGAGATCGGATCGGGGCTGTAATGGCGGCGCGAGCGCCGGGCGTTGATGACGTCGATCAGGTCCACCCGTCCAAGCGGCAAAGCCCCCGGCCTGGGCAGGTCGATCCGCGGCCCCGGACCGTCGTAGGGCAGCTCGAGGGGCGGCTGGGGCAGCCCGCGGCTTTGCTCGGACGGCTCAAGGCGGCTGACCCGGGTTGCTTGCATAAACTGGCGGCCGATGCTTTTCGTTTGCACGGGTTTCTTCTCCTGGGTGGGCTGCCGGAATTATAGCCGATTTGTTTTTTAGCTCAAAAACAGATAAACTACGCTTGGATATTGGATCCGCCGGCCCCGGCCGCAGGTGAGGCTTGGCAGAGGAGGATCCATCCTGGGGGAATGGGATCGGGAATCCTGGTGGAGATTGAAAGCAGTCCTTTTCCCCATTTGGCGGCCGTTCCGAGGCCGCCCCGAGTGATTTACCGATCGCTGGAGGCGGGAGTGATGAGAGAATCGGCGTCCTTTGCAAACACCGGGAAGATGCCCGGGGGAGGGCTGTCCGGCCAGGGGAATCGCCTTGCCGCCCGGACCCTCTTCTGGCTGTGGCTCGGGTCGTTCCTTCCCCACCTGGTGATCGCGCTGATTTTCCTGAACTACCCGATCGCCCTGGACGATATGTTCCAGTACGATATGCTCGCCCGGTCGCTGGTCGAGGGACACGGCTACCGCTGGTACACCCAGGCGGATGTCGATAAGCTCAAGCCCTACCTGCAGCAGTTTTTGGATGTCTCCAAGATGAACGTCCCGCCGGAAGGGCTGGTGACCACCTTCCGCGCGCCCGGCTACCCCTTCTTTCTGGCCGGGATCTACGCGCTCGTCCCCAGTCAGGATCATTTCGCGGCCGCCCGCCTGGCGCAGGCCGCCCTGCTCTCCCTCCTGGCTCCGGCGTCCGCGCTGATCGCCCTGAAGCTGGGAGCGGGGCGTAAGGTAGCGGTTGCCGCCGGGGCGGGCATGGCGCTCTACCCGATCCTCTGGCTTTACCCGGCCGGGCTGGCCTCGGAGGACCTGTTTATCCCCCTGGTGACGTTTGGCGTGCTGGCTGTGCTCTGGGCCGCCGAAAGCCGGTCTCCCTGGCGGACGGTCCTGGCGGGACTGCTCTTGGGGGGCGCGATGCTCACGCGCTCGGTTATCGCGCCGTTCGTCCTGCTGGCCGCCCTCTGGACGTGGCGGTACGGCCGGGCGCGCTTCCGCACGCTCGCCCTCCTGGCGGTTGCTTTCGGGATTTGCCTGCCCTGGGCGGTCCGGAACACCCAGATCATGGGGCGCCCGAGCTTTGTCGAGACGGGGTTGGGCTACCAGCTGTACGTCGGCTACCACCCGGGAGGCGACGGCTCCTTCGTCTCCTCCATCGCCATCCCCCCGCTGACCATCCTGAACGACGCGCAGCGCGACAGCTACACCACCCGGATGGCGCTTGAGTTTATCCGTTCCGACCCGCTGGGCGCGCTGGGAAAGATTTTAGAGCGGCCCGTTTACTTCTTCGGGCTCGAAGACCGCGAGCTCATCTACTTTTACAGCAACAATTTCTTCGGCGCTATCCCGCAGCCCTGGCTCGCGCTCGGGTACCTGTGGGTGGTGCTGCCCTGGATCGGGGTGGCCCTGCTCGCCCTGATTGGCCTGTTTCACGTGCCGGACCGGCGGGCGGGGAGGCTGGCCGCGGCCCTGATCCTCGGCTACACCCTCCCGCATCTGCTGGTGATCGCCGAGCCGCGCTTCCATCTCGCCCTCGTTCCCGTGATGATCCCGCTGGCGGCGATCGCCTGGTCTCAGCGCCAGGCGGTGCTGAGCCGCCTGCTGGCCAGACAGGATGCCTGGTCCTGGGCCGCCCGCCTCAGCCCGCTGCTGCTGCTGGCGCTGTGGATCTGGGGGATCGGCATGCACTGGCAGAGCCTGGTGAGCCTGTTTGCCCCGGGCGGCAACCTCCTCCGCTGGACGTATTGACATCACTCAAAAACATGGGCGCGCCGGCCGGGTGACGATACCGTATAATAGCGATATGTTTGGTCTGATTGCGGTGGAATGCCGGGCGGGCCTGTGAACCTGGATGACTGGGATGACGAGCGCCTGATCGCGGGGGTAGCCGGGGCGCGAACCGATGCCCTGGCTGCGCTTTACGACCACTATGGCCGGCTGATCTTCAGCGTGGCGCTGCGGGTGCTGAACGACGAAAGCCTGGCTGAAGAAGTGACCCAGGATGTGTTCATCCAGGTCTGGAAAAAGGTATCCCTGTACCATCCCGATCAGGGCCGGCTGGTGACCTGGCTGGCCAGCCTGTCGCGCAACCGCTCGATCGACCTGCTGCGCCGCCGCAGCATCCGCCCGGAAGGGCACCAGATGAGCTGGGCGGATGGGTCTTCCCCAGACCTGGAGGATCCGGCGGCGGTCGAACCCGAGGTGGAGCTGCGCCTGGAGCGGCAGCGCCTGATCCGCGCCATCGACGCCCTGCCCGCCGAGCAGCAAGCCGTGCTTTCGCTGGCTTATTTCCAGGGGATGAGCCACCAGCAGATCGCGGGCGCCCTGGGCGAGCCGCTGGGCACGGTTAAAACCCGCCTGCGGCTTGCGATGCAGAAGCTCCGCCAGGCTCTCGAGCGTGATTCGGTGTCTCATCCATAGATCTGCCAAACCGCCCTTTGCGTATTAAAGATTGGGAAAATAGCGATGATCGGCGAGAGGCACGTTTTGGAGATGCTGCCGGCCTACGCGCTGGGCAGCCTGGATGCGGAAGAAAAATCCGGGGTTGAAGAGCACCTGGGAGAGTGCCCGGCGTGCCAGCGCGAGCTGGAGGCCTACCAGGCTGTCGCGGCGCAGCTTCCGCTGGCGGTTCCCCTGCAGACCCCACCCCCCCGGCTGCGCCAGGCGATCCTGGACCGCGCCGGACAGGTGTCTCCCGCCAGCCGGCGATCCGGCGCGCGGGCCGGCCCGCGACCGGCCCTTTTGCAGCGGCTGGGCCGGTCGCTGCGCGCGCCGGCCCCGGCCTGGGCTCTGGTGGGGGTGGCCCTGCTGGCGGTGGTCCTGCTCGGGTTCAACCTGGTCCTGCTGCGCCAGGTTGCTTCCCCACCGGCAAGCGCGTTCCGCGTGATCCAGCTCGCCGGGACGGACAGCGCCCCGCAGGCCAGCGCCTGGATGGTGGTCAGCGCGGACGGCCGGTCGGGGACGCTGATTGCCCAGGGGCTGCCGGCTCTGCCGCCGGGCCAGCAGTACCAGCTGTGGCTGAACCGGAACGGTCAGCGCGCGAGCGGCGGCGTGTTCTCCGTGGATGCGGCCGGGTATGCCTCCGAATGGGTGTATACCCCGGTGCCGCTGGCCGATTTCAAGCAGTTTGGGGTGACGGTCGAGCCGCAGGGCGGCAGCCCGGCCCCGACCGGCGCGCGCGTCCTGGCCGGCGGGGGATAAAACCTCCTGCCCAATACCCACCTATCAGTATATGGGGCGAAGTGTGCCCGATACAGGCCAGGGCGCCTCAGAAAAGAATACCATTCTGGTTGAACTTTCCGAGAAACTCGCCGGCGCCCAATCGATTCGACTTCAGGCTACTGGATATGAAGGTGTGCAACAGCATCCAACTCCAGCAAGTAATCCGTTCCAGCTAACCCCTCTACGACTGCGATCGTAACGGCTGGATGATTTTCTCCGAGATATTCAGCCGCGATCGACCAGATCTGGGACAGTAATTGACACGAGCGCACAAAAATCGTCATGTGGGTGATATGTGCGAAATCAGTTTCGGCTGCTTCCAGGACCTGCCCTAAATTGTCAAACGCTCTCCGCACCTGGCCGCCTGGGTCGGATCGAGGCCAGACGTCCCCGTTGAGGGAATGGGGCGCCTGACCGGCAGTATATACTGTATCGCCGACCGCGATAGCATGCGAATATACCGTGGTTGGCTTGTGAACCGTATCGGGACTCAATACCCTACGCATCTTGGACCTCTTCCGTTGAGATGCCGTCGCGAACGGCGATTGCCTCCACTTCAAGCAGGTACTCAGGGTACGCCAGCGCTTCAACCACGCAAGTCGTAAGTGCAGGTCGGTGCTGGTTAAAAAGCTGATCGCGGGCATTCATGATTGCCGGCAAATCTGCTGCGCTTCGCACAAATATGTTCAGACGGACAACATCCGTGGGTTTCATATTCGCCCCATCGAGGACGTTCATAAGATTAAAAAAAGCCTGAGCGGCCTGACTGCTCACATCCCCTACACCGATTAAATGCCCGCCCTGGTCGCGGGCGGTCTGCCCGGCAGTATACAATGCGGGGCCGATACGCAGGCCATGAGAATAGTAGCTGACCGGTGTTGGCGAATCGCTCGGATTGATAAAGAAACGCTTCATGAACTAATCCACTACAGCGATTCCATCAACTTCTACGAGAGCACCTTCGATAGCCAGCTCGCGGACCACTGCAAGGATGCTGGGCGCCCTGTGGGAGCCAAAAAAATGGTTGCGCATTTCCATTACGGGAGGCCGATATTCGTACTTCGTTAAATAAGTTGTCAATTTAACGACATCATTGAGCGTGGCTCCAGCTGCCTCCAGCACATTTTTTAAATTTGTGAAAACCTGCTCGGCCTGCCGCGCCGCATCTCCTGGGGCGACCAGGTTGCCGCTCAAGTCTAATGGAAGCTGGGCAGAAACGTAGATCGTCTTGTCGACGCGGACGGCATGCGAATACGGGAAGATGGGCGCATGGACGTTCGGGGGGTTAATAAATTGTTTTACCATTCGTTCTC
>JAJYJF010000328.1 GCA_021796375.1 Chloroflexota bacterium
GAGGAAATCGATGAGTGGAAACCAGCAGCGTTTTCAGCAGGCAATGAATCAGGGCCATACTGCGGCCTGGGACCAGCAGTGGGAAAAGGCGATCGGGTTCTACCAGCAGGCGCTGGGGGAGTTCCCGGAGCATCTTAAGGCGCTCACCAGCCTTGGCCTGGCCCTGCTCGAGCTGGACCGCTACGGAGAAGCCCTGGAGTGCTACCGCAAAGCGTCGACGCTCTCGCCGGGTGATCCCATCCTGCTGGAAAAGGTCGCCCAGGTCTGCGAGAGGCTCGGCCGGCTGAACGACGCCATCCAGGTTTCCCTCCAGGCTGCCGATTTACGGTTGAAGAACAAAGAGGTGGATAAGGCGGTTGAAAACTGGAAGCGCGTGACGGGCTATAACGGCGATCACCTGATCGCCCATTCGCGGCTGGCGGTCGTCTACGAGCGCATGGGGCGGCGGGCCGAAGCGGTAGAAGAGTACCTGTGGGTCGCCAGCATCGTCCAGCGCACGGGTGCGGACGATAAGGCGCTGCAGGCGATCAACTACGCCCTGCAGATCATGCCCGAAAACCAGCCGGCCCGCAAGGCCATGGCCATGCTGCGCTCGAACCAGATGCTCCCGCGCCCGCCAAAGGGCATCGCGGGGACCGGCCCGATGCGGCCAGCCGCGGAGAAACCAGCCAGCAAGGGAGAGGAGACCGCCCAGACCAAGGAGCTGGATCCGGTTTCGGAGGCGCGGCAGCGAGCCATGGCCCAGCTGGCCAACCATCTCTTTGAACAAAAGGAAGAGCAGGCGCGCAGCCGGCCGCTGCGCAAAACCCCCGGCGCCATCCTGCGCGGCAGGGCTGCCGAGGGCGGCGACGGCGCGGAACAGGCCAAGCTGCTGCGCTTTTTAGGGCAGGCCATCGAGGAGCAGAGCCAGGGAATGGACGCCCTGGCGATGGTGGACCTGGGCAACGCCATGGAAGCCGGGCTGAAACACCCCGCGGCGTACTTCAGCATCGGGCTGCTGGCCGCCGGGGGCACTGAGCACCCCGAGAGCGCCCTGCGCGACCTCCAGACCGCCGCGAAAAGCCCGGACTATACCCTGGCTGCCCGCATCATCGCCGGCCAGACCTTAAAACAGCTTGGCCGGATGCGCGAGGCGGCCGTCGAGTACCTCGAAGCCCTCCGGCTGGCCGACGCGCAGACCGTCTCGCCCGAGCAGGCCGAGGATATCAAGCAGCTCTACGACCCGGTCATCGCCACCCAGGTCGGCCTGCTGAAAGAGAACGAGCTGGAGGAGCTGTGCAGGAACATCGCCGAGCTGCTCTCGAAGCCGGGCTGGAGAGACAGCCTGGCCCGGGCTCGCCAGCAGCTGCCGCAGCAGCCCGAAGGCAATCCGCCCCTGCTGCTGGCAGAGATGCTTTTTCAGACCCGCAGCACCCAGGTGGTCGAATCCCTGGCGGCCATCCGCGGGCTGAGCGATCAAAATTTGCTGCGGACCGCGATGGAGGAGGCTTTTACCGCGCTGGAGTACGCCCCGACCTACCTGCCCCTGCACGTCCAGATTGGCGATATTCTTTATAAAGAAGACCACCACGAGGAAGCGATCGAAAAATACAGGGTCGTCGCCCGGGCCTACAGCGTGCGCGGGGAAGCCGGGCAGGCGGTGTCCATGCTGCGCCGGCTGCTCAAGCTGGATCCCTCCAACCTGTCGCTCAAGGGGCAGCTGATCGAGCAGCTGATCGCCGCCGGCCAGACCGCAGAGGCGGTGCGCAACTATCTCGAGCTGGCGGATATCTACTACCGGCAGATGGACCTGGATGAAACCCGCGCTACCTACGTCACCGCGCTGAAGCTGGTCCAAGGCACCGGCGCCAACCGGGATTGGATCGTCGAGATCCTTAACCGCATGGCCGATCTGGACCTGCAGCGGCTGGACCTGAGGCAGGCGCTGCGCATCTACGAGCAGGTACGCACCCTCCGGCCGGAGGACCCGAAAGCGCGCATGAACATCATCGCCGTGGATTACCGCACCGGCCAGGAAGCGGCCGCGCGCGCGGAGATGGAGAACTACCTCTCCGCCCTGGAGAAGAGCGGTAAAGGCTACGCGCGGGTGGGTTTCTTGAAGAACCTGGTGGAGGAGCATCCCGAGCTGGCCGACCTGGCCAGGTCCGCCGGGTACGAGAATTAACGAACTCGCTGCGCATCCCTGCAGGCTACCGCGTCCATAATGGATCTTTGAGTGGTCCCTGCCCGCATTACGATCTTTGAGTAAACCTCCAGCCCCAGGAGGGGCGCTCTCGCAGCCTCTTCTATTCCCCGCCCCCAGATTCCAGTTTACGGCTGCAGGTGCCCACCTGGGGCGTCCTTCGGATGCGCCCCGGCTTTACTTCATTCCGGTTTATGCCCGCCCGTCCCGTTGCCGTTCGCGGCGCCCAGATCCGCCGGGGCCGGCAGCACCCCCAGCGAAGCGACCTCATCCCCCTCCCCCAGCTTGATCAGCCGGACGCCTCTCGTCGGGCGCCCGGCAGGACGGATTTCCTTCACCTTGATGCGCAGCACGACCCCGGCGGAGGAGACGATCGTCAGGTCGTCGCTCTCGTGGACGACGCGCGCCTCGGCGATCTTGCCGATCTCCGCGAGGGAGCTCTGGTTGATGGTGGCCACCCCACCGGTGGCCCGGCCTTTGGCGGGATATTCCTCCAGCGGGGTGCGCTTGCCGAAGCCGTGTTCGGTGATCACCAGCAGGCTCGAATCCGGCCGGGCGACCTCCATCCCCGCCAGCTGGTCGCCCTGGCGCAGCCGGATGCCGGTTACCCCGGCAGCGGTGCGGCCCATGGCGCGGATCTCCTGCTCGGGGAAGCGCAGGGCCTGGCCGTTTTCGGTCACCAGCAGGATATCGTCCTTGCCGTGGGTGTGCTGCACCCAGCCCAGGCGGTCGCCGTTTTCCAGCGAGATGGCAATCAGCCCGGAGGGGCGCACGCTGGCGAACTCGGCCAGCGCGATGCGCTTGACCCGCCCGGAGGTGGTCGCCATCGTGCAGAAGTCGCCCTCGCCGAAATCCGGGACGGCCACCGCGGCGGTGATTTTCTCGCCGGCGTCCAGTGACAGCACGTTGACGATCGGGATCCCCCGGTCGGTGCGGCCGGCGTCCGGGATCTGGTAGACCTTTTCGGAATACACCTTCCCTTTATCCGAGAAGAAGAGGACGGTCGATAGGGTGTTCGCCGGCAGGATGGTGAGGATTTCATCTTCCTCGCGCATCGACTGCCCGGAAACCCCCCGCCCGCCCCGCGCCTGGGCGCGGAAAGCGGTCAGCGCGGTGCGCTTGATGTAGCCGCGCTCGGTGATCGAGATCAGCACCGCCTCGTCGGCGACCAGGTCCTCAATCTTTAATTCCGTATGGGCCTCGGCGGTGATCCGGGTGCGCCGGTCGTCGCCGTATTTCTCCACCAGGTCGT
>JAJYJF010000329.1 GCA_021796375.1 Chloroflexota bacterium
CCCCGGCACAGCGCCTTCGGCCAGCTCGCGCCAGACCAGCGGGTGGGAGAGGACCGGGGTGAGCCAGGCGCAGGAGACGCGCGGAAGGTCCGGCCGGTTCTGCAGGCACAGGGCCGCCGAGATCGTCCCGAGGGACTTCCCGACTAGGATGACCCGCTGGTATTTCCGCCGCCCGAGGCAGGCGGAAAGAACCGCGCCCGCATCCGCCGCGAGCCAGCGGTCCTGCTCGCCGTCCGGCTGGTCCATGAAACCATGAACCTCGTTGTAGCGCTTCTCAAGCCGGGCCACGTCTGCCCCGGAGGAAAAGAGCTGCAGCGCGGGATAATACAGCACGGGCAGGTCGGCGTTGTAGCCAAACCCCGGGAAAACCACCGCCAGGACAGCAGATCCGGATGGCTGTTCCCATAACGTCCAGGGGAGGATCTCCCCGTTATAGCCTTTCACCTCATTCTGTTTTGGGAGCGGCATGCTCTTTTCTCCGTAAATAAGCTAATCCTGATAGCACCGCGCCAACGAGCGGCCAGTAATAGGCTCCCTTCAGGTACTCGATGCGCATTTTTTCGTTTCGCACGACCCCGATTCCATTCTTGAACGGATAAACCGCATTAATCCGGTAGAGCTCCTCATCGATTCTGCGCTTCTTGCCCACCAGCACGTAGCGCCGGTTGGTGATGTAGAGCGTGCCGTACTCCAGTGTTTCGATATGGTTGAAGGCTTTCGGCTCCCCCAGGGCCCCGATCTTCTCCCATCCGCCGGGGCGGACCTGGAAGGTCCTCGATCCGGCGGCCTGCTGGTCGGATTTGGGACGCTCCTCCCACTGGTAGATATTCTCGAGGATGAAAACCACCGTCTCGCCGGGACCGGTTGGAAATGGCACCGCGCAGTCTTCGCTGCCTGCCAGAAATTCAGGATCGATCGCCCCGCGGCCGAGCTCCAGGAGCTTCTCGTCAGAGTAAAAAGCCTGGTCGATATTCCCGGGCTCAAAACCGGTCCAGTCGGACACCTTCACCTGGTAGGCGGCGTTGCTGTAGCTTTTCCCGACGGCGGCAACCCGGTACACCGGGCTGGCCCGGCCGGCTCTCACCTGGAGGAGCGTGCCGCAGCTCGGGCAGCGCAGGCCATCCGCTTTGAGCGGAAACCCCGCTTTCTCCTCGACGAACTCATCCTTTTTACAGACCGGGCAGATCAGACCAGAGATTTTCACAGCGCTCCAGTGCTCGATCGAGGATTCCTCAGCTGACATCTCCTCAATTATACGGGAAAGGGGCTTCCGCGCGCACACTGCCCGGAAGGCATCCGGACTGCCGCGCTATATCGGCTGCCTCTAAATCCATTATAATTTGCTGAGGCCGGGATCTGGTGAAAGCTATTCCGGTTCGAGTGATTTATTATTTATAATGAAACTCTCTCCCGGTACACGAGGAGAGAGTTGCCGTGAGCCACCAAAGGGATTCGAACCCTTGACCTGGCGTTTACGAAACGTCTGCTCTACCAGCTGAGCTATGGTGGCGTCCGGATGCGATGCGCATTATATCACAACCAACTCGGGTAAACGAAAGCGTATGTTAAAAGTAGCCATGCTCTCTTACCACACCTGCCCTCTGGCCACCCTCGGTGGAAAAGATACGGGCGGGATGAACGTTTACGTCCGTGACATCACCCGGGAGCTGGGCCGCGAAGGGGTCCACGTGGACGTTTTTACCCGCTCGCAGGACGAGCACGTGCCGCACGTGCTCCACGATTTGGGCTTCGGCAACCGCGTGGTCCACGTACCCGCCGGGCCGGAACATCCGCTGCCGAAAGACGAGCTGGCCGGGCATCTACCCGAATTCGTCGCCGGCATCGAAACCTTTACCGCCGAGAAGGACCTCCATTATGATTTGATCCACGCGCATTACTGGCTGTCTGGCCTGGCCGGGGAAAAGCTGAAGGCGGCATGGAAGGTCCCCATGGTGCAGATGTTCCATACCCTTGGAAAGATGAAAAACCGGGTAGCCCGCTCCCCGGCGGAGATCGAAGGCAGGTACCGCATCCAGGGGGAGGAGCGCGCGCTGAAGGCGGCAGACCGGGTCATCGCGGCTACTCTGGCGGAGCAGTCGCAGCTGCAGTTCCTCTACCACGCGGACCTGAAAAAGACCACCATCCTGCCCCCGGGCGTAGATACCAGCCGGTTCTACCCCATCCCCCCCGACGAAGCCCGGGCGGTGGTTGGGGTCCCTCCCGGCGAGAAGATGATCCTGTACGTCGGGCGCATCGAGCCGCTCAAGGGCGTGGATACCCTGATCCACGCGATCGCGAACATGCGCGACGAAGGCGTCCTCACGCGGTATCCCCACTATCTGACCATCATCGGCGGCGATCCGGACGCCTCGCCGGAAGCGATGACGGCCGAGATGGCGCGCCTGCAGACGCTCTGCCAGCAGCTGGGCATCGGCGACCTGGTGCTTTTCCGCGGGAAGCAAAACCAGGATTCGCTGCCCTACTACTACTCCGCGGCGGAGGTCGTCGTGGTTCCGTCGCACTACGAATCCTTTGGGATGGTAGCGCTCGAGGCGATGGCCTGCGGGACGGCGGTAGTAGCCTCCCAGGTCGGGGGGCTGGCATTCCTCGTCCAGGATGGGGTGACCGGGTTTCACGTCCCGGATGGGGACCCGGGCGCGCTGTGCGCGAGCCTGACCCGTCTGGTGCAGGACCAGGAGCTGCGCGCGCGGATCGGCGAGCAGGCGGCGGTCTACGCGCTCGACTATGCCTGGGAGCGGATTACCCCGCGCATGATTTCGATCTATCAGGATGTGATCGCGGGCGTATCCCGCTAGCGGTTTTTCCCCAGACGGCTGGCGCGCTGGATGATCCGGCTGCCGTACCGGTCGCGCAGCGAATCGATCGCCTCCAGCAGGCGCGTTTCTCGCTCGGGGCGGGTCTCCCACAGGCCGAGCTGCCGGCAGGCGGCTCTCAGCCCGCTGACACCCACCCCCACCAGCCGCACCGGGCGCCTGGGCGTCCATGCGCTGGCGAACAGCTCCACCGCAGTGGCGAATACCTCGCTGTCGACGCTGCTCGGAGGGTCCAGGCTCGTCTGGCGGGTGATCGTGGTGAAATCCGCCCAGCGCAGCTTGACGCGCACCGTGCTGCCGACCAGGTCGGCCCGGCGCAGGCGGGTGCAAACGTGTTCGCTGAGCGAGTGGATCGTCTCGAGCAGTGCCTCGCGCTCGCGGATATCCTCCCCAAAGGTGGTCTCATTGCTGATCGATTTCGCCTGGTGTTCTGGATGCACCGGCCGGTCGTCGATCCCCAGAGCGCGGGCAAGCAGCTCGGCGCCGAAGTTTCCAAACAACTTGTAGAGCTGGTCTGGAGCGAGGCGCTGGATATCCCCGAGGAAGTTGATCCCGTGCTGGCGGAGCCGCTCGGCGGTCTTCGGGCCGATCCC
>JAJYJF010000330.1 GCA_021796375.1 Chloroflexota bacterium
GCTGCGGGCCCTTCCCGCCATTGAACCAGTATTCGATGGTATCCAGCAGGCCGAGGTTCTCCGTATCAATCCCCGCCTCTTCGCGAACCTCGCGCAGGGCTGCCATCTCCACCGTCTCGCCCGGGTCGATCATGCCTTTTGGAAGCTGCCAGCGCGGTTCCGAGCCCACCGAAATCAGTGCAACCTCCACCCGTCCATCCACCCGCCGGAAGGCGACGCCCCCGGAAGAAACATGGTTCTGTGTGGGCAGCTCTTCCATGGGGATCATTATAGCATCTGGATGGAGGATCTCCAATTCGGAGGGTCGTAAAAATGTTATACTGGATTCCATGGTTGCGCAGGGTCCGGAGGCCGGCAGGTGGCGCGGTACTTAAACCGCGCGGATGCCGGCCGGCAGGTAGCGCGCTCCCTCGCGGGCTACCGGGAGATAGTGGATGGGCTGGTGCTGGCCCTTCCGCGAGGAGGGATCCCGGTCGGAGCGGAGGTCGCCCGCATTTTGGGGCTGCCCATCGACGTTTTCGTGGTGCGCAAGCTGGGCGTACCCGGGCAGGAGGAGCTGGCGATGGGCGCCATCGCGACCGGGGGCGTGCGCGTGCTGAACGATGAGGTGATCCACCAGCTCGGCATCCTCCCCGAGGAAGTCGAGAGCGTCACCGGTCGGAGCGCGCCGAGCTGGTGCGGGGCGAGGCGCTTTACCGGCTTGGCCGCCCTCCCCTGGACGTGAAGGGGAAGAAAGTCATCCTGGTGGATGATGGGCTGGCGACCGGCGCAAGCATGTACGCGGCCGTCCTGGCCCTGCGGGCGCTGGCTCCGGCCAGGATCATCGCCGCCGTTCCGGTCGCCGCGCCGGAGACCTGCGAAGCTTTCCGCAGGTTCGTCGATGAGATGGTCTGCACGTTCACCCCGCAGCCGTTTTATGGCGTGGGGAGCTGGTTCGAAGATTTTTCGCAGGTCAGCGATGAGGAAGTTCGCAGGCTTCTAAGCCAGTCTCGCGCGAGCTAGGAGGACATGGAAATGAAATGGATAACGCGGTCTCACGTGCACGTGGACAGGGTGGCCTGCCCGTGGTTGATCACGCGCTTCATCGACAGCCAGGCAGAGTTCCTGTTCGTCCCTGCCAGCCAGGTGAATCAGGCTGCGGAGCGGGAAGACGCCATTCCTTTCGATTCCCCGGGCGCCGAGCTGGGCCACCGCGAGGGACGCTGCTCCTTTGAATCCATCGTTCTCAAATACGAGCTCAAGGATCCCGGCCTGCAGCGCCTGGCAAAGATTATCCATGCCGCGGACGTCTCCGAGGATATCGACAGCGATCCGATCGCGCGCGGCGTGGAAGCGATCGCAACCGGGTTCAGCCTGCGCTTTCCCGAGGACGAAGAAAATCTGGAGCGCCAGTTTGAGGTTTACGACGCGCTGTATGCCTGGTGCCGGCTGCAGGTGGCGGCAGGCAAGACAGCCGCGTGATCCTCTCCAGCATCGACTCGCTGAAAGGCCTGACGAAGGACGGGCGGCTGCTGTTCGCCACCCGGGGCATCCGGCTGTTTGCCTACGGGTTCCTGTCGGTGGTGCTCATCCTCTACCTGACCAGCGCCGGGCTGAGCGAGGTCCAGGCCGGCGCGGTGCTGACCTTCACGCTGATCGGCGACGCGGCGGTCACTTTTTGGATCACTACCCACGCCGACCGCACCGGCCGCCGGCGGATGCTCGTGGTGGCCGCCCTGCTGATGGCTGCCGCCGGGGTGGTTTTTACCCTGACACACAATTTCCTGCTCTTGCTGCTGGCAGCCACGGTCGGGGTCATCAGCCCCAGCGGGAACGAAGTCGGGCCGTTCCTCTCGATCGAACAGGCATCCCTCTCGCACCTCACGCCGGAGGACACCCGGACGGGTGTCTTTTCCTGGTATAACCTGGTCGGATCATTTGCGACCGCGCTGGGGGCTGTCAGCGGCGGCTGGCTGGCCCAGGCACTGCAGAGTTCCGGCTGGGCGCCGGTCAGCAGCTACCGGGTGGTCATCGTGGGCTACGCGCTGATCGCCCTTGTGCTGGTGGCGTCTTTCTCGCGCCTTTCTCCGGCGGTGGAGGTCAATGCCGCGTCAAAAGAGAACCCCTCTTCGGGCGGTTCAACGGGCAGCTGGCTCGGCCTGGGCGCTTCCCGCGGGAAGGTGCTCCGGCTGGCGCTGCTTTTTTCGTTGGACGCGTTCGCCGGGGGCTTCGTCATCCAGAGCCTGGTGGCCTACTGGTTTCACACCCGCTTCGGCCTGGCGCCAGGCGTCATCGGCAGCATTTTCTTCGGCGCGAATATCCTGGCGGGCATCTCGGCGCTCAGCGCCGCCTGGATCGCCTCGCGCATCGGCCTGGTCAATACGATGGTTTTCACCCACCTCCCATCGAACGTTTTGCTGATCCTGGTGCCGCTCATGCCCACCCTGCCGCTGGCGGTGACGATGCTCCTGCTGCGCTTCAGCATCTCGCAGATGGACGTCCCTACCCGGCAGTCGTATGTGATGGCTGTGGTCGCGCGCGAAGAACGCTCGGCGGCTTCCGGGATCACCACCATCGCCCGCTCGATCGGCGCATCTTTGGCGCCGGTGCTGACCGGGCCGCTGCTGGCTGTCCCGGCGCTTTCCGGGGTGCCGTTCTTGATCTCCGGGGGGTTGAAAATCGTCTATGACCTGATCCTTTACCGGAACTTTCGCGGGATCAAACCGCCTGAAGAAGCTGCCAGCCGGGATTAATCATCCGCGCGGGCGAGCGAACCTGCACCCGGTCGGGTGCAACCCGGTTGATGCGGTTGGCGAAATTCCGCAAGGGACCTGACCCCCGGAACAGAACATCCGGGGCGCTGCGCGAGCGAAGGGGAGAAATCCAGTCCTCCCCCTTCCCTGCCCGCAGGGCCTCCGAGCATTTTTTGCGAGAAGTCAGGGGTGGGGTGAATCACCCATAATTTGGCGTGCGCCCCACAATCAATTGAGTCTTGCGACTCATTCGATTCCGGTTTATACTCTAACCAGCGAGGTCCAGGTTCGGATTGCGCCAATGTATCTATGCCGAACGAATCCGCTGCAACCTCACAAAGTCCATCAAATCTTCTACAATCTCTCTCAGGAGGAGAAAAAGCATGTCGAAGAAACTGGTCACGATCATGGCAGTTTTGCTTGCGGCTACCATGGCCCTTGCCGCCTGCGCACCAGCAGCATCAACAGCGACCCAGGCGCCTGCAGCCCCGACTACTGCGCCTGCCCAGCCGACAACCGCGCCAGTCCAGCCAACTACCGCGCCTGTCCAGCCTACGACTGCCCCCACTACTGCACCCGCTGCAGCAGCGACTCAACCCGCTGCCAGCGGCACTCAATATAAAGTCGGCCTGGTCACCGACACCGGCGGCGTGAACGATAAATCGTTCAACCAGTCCGCCTGGGCCG
>JAJYJF010000331.1 GCA_021796375.1 Chloroflexota bacterium
CAATGCCTTCGAGTACCCGACCGCGTTTAAAGAGCTGGCCAAAGCTGCGCCGCTCGGTCTCCCCAACCTGGTGATTTTTGCCATCGTGGTGGCCGTCATCATTTATATCTTTTTGAACTACACCCAGCCGGGGCGGGATATTTACGCGCTGGGCACGAACCCCGAGGCGGCCAAGATCTCCGGGATTCGCACCGACCAGATCATTTTCATGGTGTACATGATTTCGGGGATCATCTGCGGACTGGCGGGCGTGCTGTGGGCATCCCGCTACGAGGCCGCGCAGACAAATACTGCCCTGGGATTCGAGCTGCAGACCGTCGCCGCGGCGGTGATCGGCGGGGTAAGCATGCTCGGCGGGGTCGGAACGGTTCCGGGGGTCTTACTTGGCGCGCTGCTGCTGGGCATCATCCAGAATGGGCTGACCCTCTCCACGATCATCTCTCCGTTCTGGCAGCTCGCCGTCCAGGGTCTCCTGATCTTGCTGGCGGTCGTCTCCGATGCTGCCGTCCAACAGCGCATCAAACAGACTGTGATCCGGGAGTTCAGGAAATGACCAGCCCAACCAAAGCCGCCGTCCCATTGATCAGCGCGGCCCCGCCGCGCCGCTCCCTGATCTCTTACTTCCTTCGCTGGGAATGGTTCCTGGTGGGGCTGATCCTGCTGGTGATCATCGTCAACAGCCGGCTTTCTTCGCACTTCTTGAACGTCCAGAATCTGTTCCGCGCCTCGTCTGATTTCATGGAGATGGGGCTGATGATGCTGCCGATGGTGTTTATTATCATCACCGGCAACGTCGACCTGTCGGTGGCATCCACCCTGGGGATGACGGCTTCCTTCATGGGGCTGCTTTTCAACAACGGCACCAACATCTGGGTGGCCGCCGGGGCGGCGATGGTCCTCGGCATCGCCGGCGGCCTGCTCAACGGCTACCTCATCTCCCGCCTGAAGGTCCCGGCGCTGGTGATCACCCTCGGCACCTACGCTTTCTACCGCGGCATCGCCTATGTGATGCTGGGCGATCAGGCCGCGCGGAACTACCCGGCATCCTTCACCTACATCGGCCAGGGGACGCTGTTCGGGTCGGCCGCTCCTTTTTCGCTGGGTCTTTTTGTGGTGATGGCCGTGATCTTTGGGTTGGTCCTGCACCGCACGGCTTTTGGGCGCTACCTGTACGCGATCGGGAACAACCAGGACGCGGTCATCTACTCCGGGATCAACGTATCCAGGATCAAGATCGCCATTTTCTTGCTGTCCGGGATCATGTCCACCCTGGCCGGCCTGGTTCTGGCGGCGCGCTACGGCAGCACCCGGCCGGATATTGGCACCGGGCTCGAGCTGGCGGTCATTACCGCCACGGTTTTAGGCGGCGTGGATATCAACGGCGGCCGGGGCACGATGATCGGGGCCATTCTTTCACTGGTGCTGGTCGGCCTGATCCGTTTCGGCATGGGGCTGCTCAATATCCAGGGAGACGTCCAGAACATCGCCATCGGCTTGCTGCTGGTCGTTTCAATCCTCATCCCGAATTTCTCGCAGATCTTCGGGAAAACTCGGGGCAAATGGAGCCCCCGTAACGCGGTATTAACCGTCCTCTTTGTCGCGGCGCTGGCAGCGTTTGGCTGGTTCTTCATGTGGAGCCGCGCGATTGTGTTCAAGCTGTCCTAGCCAGACCATCCAGAGGAATCTGCCAGCTTTGGGGGCCAACCATCCAAGGAGGTGAACCATTTTTTAGAAAAGGCATGCAAGCGAACCACAAATTTTTGATCTTCATACTCGCAGATGCTCAATAAGGAGAAGAAAGAAAAATGAAAACTCGTTTTAGCTTCACCCTTCTTATCGCCGTCGTAGCGCTCAGCATGCTTCTCAGCGCTTGCGGCCCGCAGGCCACCCCGGTCCCAACCCAGGCGCCCGCTGCGCCTCAGCCGACCACCGCACCCGCTCAACCCACCGCGGCTCCGGCTCAACCAACCGCCGCAGCGACTTCAGCCGCGACTTCAGCCCCAGCTGCAACCACCGCACCCACTACCGCCCCCGCGGCATCCACCGGTCGGGTGTACGCGCTCGTCCCCAAGAACCTGGGAAATCCATACTTCGACACCGCGAATAAGGGCGCCCAGCAGGCCGCAACCGAGCTCGGCGTGACCGTGAACTACACCGGCCCCGCCACCGCCGACGCCACCCAGCAGATCCAGCTGATCAACTCGCTGATCGCGCAGAAAGTCTCCGGTCTGGCTATCTCCGCCGATGACGCCGACGCTCTGAAACCGGTCGGCGCGCAGGCGATCGCGGCTGGCATCCCGGTCGTCTCATGGGATTCGGCCATTGCTGCCGGCGGCCGCACCGTCCACGTGAACCAGGCTGAGGCCCAGGGGATCGCCGACGTCCAGATCAAGATGGCGTTGGACCTGACCGGACCAAACGGCGGGAAAATCGCGATCCTCTCAGCCACCTCCACTGCCCCGAACCAGAACGAATGGATCGCCGACATGAAGACGACCCTGCAGAAGCCAGAATACTCCAAGCTTCAGCTGGTGGATACGGTTTACGGCAACGACGAAGACACCAAGAGCTATCAGGAGGCCCAGGGCCTGTTCATGAAATATCCTGACCTGAAGGTCATCATCGCCCCCACCACGGTGGGGATCGCCGCCGCCGCCCGCGCGGTCCAGGACGGCAACCTGGTTGGCAAGGTCTTTGTGACCGGCCTGGGCACCCCGAACCAGATGCGCGCATACGTCAAGAGCGGCGCTTCACCCGAGTTTGCCCTGTGGAATCCTTCCGACCTGGGCTACCTGGCCATCTACACCCTGGATGCGATCGCAACCGGGAAGATCAAGGGACAGCCGGGCGATAAGTTTACCGCTGGCAAGCTGGGCCAGTACACCATTGCCCAGGATGGAACCGTCCTGCTCGGCCCGCCGACCGTCTTCGACAAGAACAACATCGACCAGTTCAATTTCTAAGGAACACTGGTAAACTTCTGTTTCAGAACGGAATCACGATCTTTCGGATGAGGGCGGCGTGGCCGCCGCCCTCATCCCCCTGAAAATTATGGATCAGCGACCATGAAACGGATTGGCTTCCTGCTTAAAGTTCGCCCTGACCGTGTCGAAGAATACAAAGCCCGCCACAAGGCCGTCTGGCCGGAAATGCAAGCCGCCCTGCGCCGGACGGGCTGGCACAACTATTCCCTCTATCTGCGAGAGGATGGGCTTCTCTTTGGCTATTTTGAAACTCCCATCAGTTTCAATGCGGCCCGGGAGGGCATGGCGAAAGAACCGATTAACGCCGAGTGGCAGGCCAGCATGGCGCCCTTTTTTGAAGCCCTGGGCGACCTGCGGCCGGATGAAGGCATGTTTGAGCTCGAGGAAGTATTTCACCTGGATTGACCGGAGCGCCGCATGAGCCAGACGA
>JAJYJF010000332.1 GCA_021796375.1 Chloroflexota bacterium
CGGCCGCGGAACTCGCCGCCCTCCGCGACCACCTGGCCGCGCAGGAGGGTCAGCACCGGGCTGCCCTGCATCTTGAACCCCTCGTAAGGCGTGTAATCGACCTGCTCGTGGAGCCGCGCATGGGTGAGCGTCCACTGGAGGTGGGGGTCGAAGAGCACCACATCCGCGTCGGCGCCGGGCTCCAGGGATCCCTTGCGCGGGTAGAGGCCGAAAATCCGGGCCGGGTTCGCGCAGCAGACCTCGACCCAGCGCTGGGCGGTCATCCTCCCGCTGGCTACCCCGAAGGAATAGATCAGAGACAGGCGGGCTTCGATCCCGGGCAGGCCGCCGGGGATCGCCTCGTAAGATTCGCGGCCCAGGGTTTTCTGGCCGTCGAAGTAAAACGGGCAGTGGTCGGTGCCGACGGTCTGCAGGCCGCCGGCCGCCAGCGCCTGCCACAGCGCCTCGTTATCCGCGGCGGAGCGCAGCGGCGGGGAGCAAACGAACTTGGCGCCCTCGAAACCGGGCCGGGAGAGCTCCCGGTCCGTCAGGAGCAGGTACTGCGGGCAGGTTTCGCCCCAGGCGTTCACCCCGCGCCCCCCGGCAGCCTGGATCGCCTCGACCCCGCGGGCGGTGGAGGTATGGACGATGTAGACCGCGGCGCCGGCCGTCTCCGCCAGGGCCAGGGCGCGGCCGATGGCCTCGCCTTCGGCGGCGGCCGGACGCGACAGCGCGTGATAGCGCGGGGCGGTGAAGCCTTCGCGCCGGAAGCTGTTTTTCAGGTAGGCGATGATCGCGTCGTTCTCGGCGTGGACCAGCACGATCCCCCCGGCGGCTTGCACCGCGGCCATCACGTTCAGCAGCGCGGCGTCGCTCAGCCGGAAACCTTCGTAGGTCAGATAAGTCTTAAAGGAAACACACCCCCCGGCGCACAGCGGCTCGATATCGGCCAGGGTTTCGCGGGAATCCTCCGTCACGGTCATGTGCAGGCCGAAATCCACCGCGGCCTGGCCTTCCGCGAGCGCCCGCCGCTCGTGGAGGGCGTGCTCCAGGCGCTCCCCGGGCTGCGGCTCGACGAAGTCGATCACGGTAGTCGTCCCGCCGATGGCGGCCGCCCGCGTGCCGGTGAACCAGTCGTCGCTGGAGCGGGTCGCGCCGGCCGGCATCTCCAGGTGGACGTGCGGGTCGACCGCGCCGGGGAGGACGAACAGCCCGGAGGCATCGATCACCCGCTTTCCAGCCAGGTCCGCCCCGACCGCGGCGATCTTTTCGCCGGTGATGGCCAGGTCGGCCTGCCGGGTCCCGTCCGGCGCGATGAGCGTGCCGCCCTTGAGGATCAGATCATGCATGGCGCCATCCATTCAATCTCAAGATATTTTCAAGTATACGCTACTCTGCCATATCCTCCGCCATCGCGGCGACCCGCGCCATCGCCTGCGATGCGGGCATCGGGACGATCTTGACGAAGCGCTCCAAAATCTCGCCCTCCCGGGCAAGCATCCGGATATGTTCGGCTGCCTCGTACTGGTAGGTCTGTTCGAGAGCCTCCACATACCCGCCTAAAAGGCGCTGGACCTCGGTCACATCTTCGGCGTCCACCGCCTGGATCTCGATCTGCGCGCCGAGCGCCACGCGCCGCTCGAGCGCCAGCTGATCGAAGCCCAGCTCGGGCGTGAGCATCTGGTAGACGCGCCCGCCGGTCATGCCGGAGAAGGCGTACGGACCCGGATCGCCCAGGATGACGACGTGACCGGAGGTCATGTATTCACAGGCGAAGCCCTTGAGATTCGCCTGCGTGGCGGTTGTCAGGCTCTCCTCGGTCACCGGCTGGGTGATCTCGCCGCCCAGCACCACGTCCGCGCCGGAAAGGCGGATGCAGGCCCGCGAATCGGCATTCCCTTGCACGATGAGCTGCCCTTTCTGCGCCCCGTAAGCGAAGCTCTTCCCCACCGAGCCGTCGATATGCAGCCCTTCGTGGTTGATGCCCTTCATGATCGCCACGCGCCCGCCGGCGGCGCCCTTGGCGGTGCCGTCCTGCGCGCCGCCTTCGATGATCACGTCCAGCGGGTCGCTCACCCAGGCGGAGAAACCGTTCCCCGCGATGGACGACGGTCCGAAGCGCAGGTGCAGCCGGTCCACGCGGCGCTGGACCTCGGGGCTGCGCGAGAGCGCGCCGACGATATGCGCGCCGAGCGCCCGGTCGATGGCCATCACCGAATCCTGGTAGGTGATCTCGCGTTCGTCATCCTCCGTGATCGTCTCGGTGATGAGCTCCGATAGCAGCCGGGTCAGGTTGTTGCGCGGGCGCACGAGCAGCCGCCCCACCCCCGGCTCGAGCGCGGGCCGGCTGCGGATCGGCACCGCCTCGAACATCGAGGAGAGGTCGATCTGCTCCTGGTGGCTCACCTGGACGAGCAGATCGCCTCGCCCGACCAGGTCCTGCAGGTTTTGGGCATTGAGCCGCCCCATGATGCGGCGGATCTCGTCTTCCATCCCGCGGAAGAGGCGCACCAGCCGGTCGACGGCCGTCTCGTAGTCTAGGGGGGTAAACACTTTGATGCCCTTGGCGTGGGCTTCCTCGGCGGTGCGCACCTGGGTGGTGATCCCCACCAGGCAGGTGCCCTCATCGCACTTGCGGCAGATGGTGCAGCCGATGGCCACCATCGCCATGGTGCCAAAGCCCACCCGGTTCGCGCCCAGCAGGACCATCTTGACCACGTCCTCGCCGGTCTTCATCCCGCCGTCGCACCAGATCTCCACCTTGTGACGCAGGCCGGCCTCCACGAGCGCCCGGTGCGCCTGGATCACGCCGATCTCGGCCGGCAGCCCGACATACTGCAGCGAGTGCTTGCGCGCAGCGCCGGTGCCGCCGTCGTAACCGCTCAGATTGATGATGTCCGCGCCGGCCTTGGCGATGCCCACCGCGATCACGCCGATCCCCGGGACAACCGGACACTTCACCGAGACCCTGGCCAGGGGGTTGACCACCTTGAGCTCTTCAATGAGCTGCGCCAGGTCCTCGATCGAGTACAGGTCGTGGTTGTTGGAGGGAGAGAGCAGCGCGACAAACGGCGGCGTCCGCCGCGCCTCGGCCACCTCGGAGGTCACCTTGAACCCCGGCAGCATGCCGCCCTCGCCGGGTTTCGCACCCTGACCGATCTTGATCTCCAGCACCGCGGCCGAGTTGAGGAACTGAGAGTTGACGCCGAACCGCCCGGAGGCGACCTGCTGCCCGCGGTTCTTCTTGTAGACGCCCATGATGTCGCTCAGTTCCCCGCCCTCGCCGTTGATGCAGATGATGTTGAGCATCTCTGCCGCGCGCGCGTAGGTGCGGAAGGAGATTTCTCCCTGCGATCCGAAGGACATGGCGCTGATCACGAAGGGCAGGCTGGAATCGCGGATGGAGAGGTCCACCTGG
>JAJYJF010000333.1 GCA_021796375.1 Chloroflexota bacterium
GGCCCTGGAAAGAGCCAAAGCCACCCCCTAAGGACCTGGTTGGGTGGTAAACATAACCCGATCCTGAGGTGGTAAACATAACCCGATCATGGGTGGTAAACCACGCCCGGCTATTGACACATTCCCTGCCCGAAGGGCCTGCGGGCGCTTTTTGCGAGGAGTCAGGGGTGCGGGTCGGAGGGTCAGGCCCAAGGGGCGAATCCAGGTCCATCGATCTCAAACGAGGTTCGCCAGCGGGATCCGCTGCTATGGGAAACGGTCCTGGCGCATCCCGCAGGGGCGGTTCCGAACCGCCCATCCTGTCCGGAACGAGAAACTGGCCCCGAAATTGAAATGCATCCGTCCCGTTTGGAAGGCTTGACAGAACGGTTATAATAAAGACCAATTAACTCTTATAAATTCGACAGATTGGGGAAATATGGAAACAACCAGAACCATTCGCAGGGTGAAACAGGTGATCCAGCCGCGGTTCGTGATCGAAGGCGCGGACGTGCTGCTGCAGCGCTCGTTCGGTCCCAGCCGGGCGAACCCGGTCGACCCCTTCCTGCTTTTTGACCACTTCGCCTTCAACGATCCGGCCGAGGGCCCGATCCGCGGCTTCCCGACCCACCCGCACCGCGGGATCGAGACGGTGACCTATATGCTGGAGGGCAACGTGCGCCACCGCGACAGCATCGGCAACCTGGGTGTGATCGGCCCGGGCGACGTGCAGTGGATGACCAGCGGGCGCGGCATCCTGCACGAGGAGATGCCGCAGCGCGGGCCGCAGGGCGTCATCTACGGCTTCCAGCTGTGGGTCAACCTGCCGGCGGCCCAGAAGATGGGCCGGCCGCGCTACCAGGAGGTAAAAGCGGAGGGCATCCCGGTTGTGGAAGCGCCGGGGGTGCGGGTGCGCGTGGTGGCGGGGGAGTACGCCGGGGTGCGCGGCCCGGTGACCGAGATTGCCGCCCGGCCGCTCTACCTGGACGCCGCCCTCGAGCCTGGCGCGGAGCTGCGCGTCCCCGTCCCGGCCGGGCACACCGCGGTAGCATACCTCTTCGAGGGCGAGGGCGAATTTGGGGCCGGGCCCGGCCAGCCCGGCGAGGTGGCCGGCGCGGTGCGCATGATCCTCTTCGAGGACGGCGACGAGCTGCGCGCCCGCGCCGCGGAGAACTCCCCGGCCCGCTTCATGCTGATCGCCGGCGCGCCTATCCGCGAGCCGATCTTCCCCTACGGGCCGTTCGTGATGAACACCCGCGAGGAGATCGAGCAGGCCCTGACGGACCTGCGCAACGGCACCTTCGTCCAGGACGAAGCGCCGGCCGGAGCGTGATCGCGGCCGAGCGCGAGGCGGGAGCGCCGGCAGCCGGGCCTTCATCTCCACCGCGTGGAGGAAACCGGTCAGGCCGGAGGTGATCCGCCCCAGCCGCCTCCTCACCCGAAACCGCCGGTTGGGTGATAGAATCTCCCCACACCACCCCTTTGAGGAGAAAGAAGCATGCCCAACAGCCGAAAACACCCTTCCAAGCCCGGCCGCAAGCCGGTGAAAAAGGATCCAAACGCCGGCATCCGCTACGCCGGGATCGCGCTGATCGTCCTGGTGCTGGCCGGGGTTGTCTACCTGCTGGCCCGCGGCCAGGCGCCGAAAGCACCGCCGGCAGTCGCGGTGGGCGGGCCCACGCCAGCGCTCGTCGGCACCAAGCAGTACGCTTCGGCGCCGCCGATGCTGATCGATAAGTCAAAGCAGTACTTCGCCACGGTCAAGATGGCCAAGGGCGGCGAGTTCGTCATCCAGCTCTACCCGGATAAAGCCCCCATCACCGTCAACAGCTTTGTCTTCCTGGCCCGCCAGGGCTACTACGACGGCACCACCTTCCACCGCGTGCTGGACGGCTTCATGGCCCAGGGCGGCGATCCGACCGGCACCGGGTCGGGCGGCCCGGGCTACCAGTTCGTCAACGAGGACAGCAACCTGAAGTTCGATAAAGCCGGGGTGGTGGCGATGGCCAACGCCGGCCGGGATACCAACGGCAGCCAGTTCTTCATCACCTTCGGCCCGCAGCCCTCGCTGGACGGCGGGTATACCATCTTCGGGCAGGTGATCAGCGGGATGGACGTGGTCAACGGCATTACCCGGCGCGACCCGAACCAGAACCCCACCTTCACCGGCGACGCGATCCAGACGGTGACGATCAGCGAGAAATAGCCCCCGGCGAACGGGGGAAGAGGATTTAAAACCCACGCAGGATCCCGAGATTGTTTCGGGATCCTGCGTGCGTTTATCCCCGGGCGGGCTTTACCTCGCCTGGCGGGCCGGCTACGGCGCCGGCGCGCTGCCGGAGGTTGCCGCGTGGAGCGCGTCCAGGTAGACGCCGTACCCGGAGGAGGAAGCCCACTCCTGGGCGGGCTCGACGGCGGTGCCTTCGCCCCACTCGTTGAACGTGGTTATCAGCTGCCACTGGACGGCCGCCCTGGACCAGGCGCTCACGTTGGCGGCCCAGCGCTGCGGGTCGCGCGCCAGGCGCACGCTGTCGCCCATCTTCCAGAAGCCGGGGCTGATGGTGTATGAGTAGCTGCCCTGCTGGTTGGCGGCGACGGCCGGGGAGTATTGGTGCCAGCTGTCCGGCTGCGCGGCGCAGGCGGCGTACCCCGAGAAGACCTTCAAGACGACGTAAGCGCCAACCGTGTTGGCCTGCTTCCAGCGGCTGGCCATGCCGCAGCTGTCGCTGGCGTCGGCGTAGACAAAGACCACGAACCGGCCGTTGACGCGCAGGTAAGACGGGTCGCTGCCGTAGCGGTCGCGGATGTAGGTGAGGTCGGAGGTGATCTGAGCCGGGGTCGGGTTGCCGGAGCCCTCGGGCTCGTAGTAAATCGACCAGCGGAAGGGGGTGCCGGCGGCCGCTTTCAGCAGGAGGGGCATCTTGGAATCGGTCTGCGAGCCCTGCCCCCACCAGGAGGCGATGCCCGCCTGGATGCCGGCGTACTGCATCATATTAATGTGTTTTTGAACGGTCGCCAGGTTGTAATCGGAGTAGTAGCCCAGCGCCGGATGGTAGTTGGTGAAGGGGTCGTAGCCCTGCTGCTTCCAGGCTTCCGGGAACCAGGGATAGTAGAAGGCCGCCCGGATGGGGAAGGCGGGCTGCGCATCGCCGCCCGCCGGGGGTTGGGCCGGGGCGGGCTGGGTGGCCGGCGCCGGGGTCGCGGTAGCAACGGGGGCTGGGCTGCCGGCTTTGTGGCAGGTGACCGTGCCGCTGTCGAGCACGGCGCCGTTATTGGCGTCGTACAAGGCGTAGCCGGCCGAGCCGGCGTGCAGGGTGAACTGGATCACCCCGATGGCGTGGGTAGCGGTGCCCGGACCCGGGAAGCTGTCCAGGTATTTGGCGGAGGCGGCCTGAGCGGCCGAAGTCTGCGATCCGG
>JAJYJF010000334.1 GCA_021796375.1 Chloroflexota bacterium
GTATCAAATCCTCGTGCAGCGCAGGGTATGATAAGACGATGGGAAGTCCGAAAGATCGAATACTGATTGTCGAACAGGATCCAACGATCGGCGATCTGATCGGGAAGCAGGCGCTTCAACCCCTGGGCTACCAGGTGCAGATCGCCAGCGATGGAACGGCTGCCATCCCCCAGGCGATCCAGTTCCAGCCGGATGCGGTCGTCGTGGACCTGGACCTCTCCGGATTGAGCGGGAAGGACCTGCTGGTTGCACTGGCGTCGCAGGGGGTCCTCTCGCCGGTGATCGTCCTGGCGCACAAGGGGATGGACGCGGATATCATCCAATCGTTCCGGCTGGGCGCAACCGATTACCTGCTCTGGCCGGCGCGCGACGCAGAGGTAGTCTCGGTGGTCGAGCGGGTCCTCAAGCAGGTCCACGAGCGGCGCGAAAAAGAGCATCTCGCCCGCCAGCTGCAGCAAACCAACCTGGATTTGCAGAACCGGGTTCGCGAGCTGACCACGATCTTTTCGGTGGGGAAGTCGGTCACCTCGATCACCGACCCTCAAATCCTGTTCGAGCGCATCATCGATGGGGTGGTGCGGATCACGAACGCGGACCTGGGCTGGCTGCAGCTGCGCGACGATAAAAGCCGGGCGTTCATCCTGGTCGCCCACCGGCAGCTGCCGCCTGCGCTGGCCTTGCGCATGAACCAGCCCTGGGATGACGGCATCAGCAGCCTGATCTCGACGTCCGGCGAGCCGCTCTCCATCTACGGCGAGCCGCTGCGCCGCTTCAAGATCGGCGGCCTCGGCCAGGCAGCCCTGATTGTGCCGATCAAGGTTCAGAAACAATCCATCGGGCTGCTCACCGTGATGCGCCAGATGCCGCGGCCGTTCACCAGCAGCGAGCAGAGCCTGCTGGAAGCCACCGCCGATTACGCATCGATCTCGATTATCAATGCCCGCCTCTTCCGCTCGCTGGAAGAGCGCGTGCGCGCCCAGGAACAGCTGGAGACCAGCGGCGCGCTCGCCGAGAAAGCCCGCGCCGAGGCCCAGCAGAGCCTGAGCCACGTGCTCCGGCCGGGTCTGGAATCTGCGCGCCGGTATGCCGAGGTCCTTCTACAGGGGAAGAAAGGCGAGCTGACCCCCGAGCAGCAGCCGGTTGTGCTCGCCATTCAGGAGAAGCTGCTGGAGCTGAACCGGACGATCGGCCAGGCGGTCAACCCCACTGCCCCGCTGCCCCCGCGCCAGATGTCAGTGATCAACCTCAACGACCTGGCCCGGCAGGCGCTCGCTCGCTTCCATCGCCCGGCTCAGCAGAACGGCCTGTCGCTCGCCAGCGACCTGGCCTCTCCCCCGGTGCTTGCCTGGGCGGACGCGCTCCAGGTGGCGCTGGTTTTGGATGGACTGCTCTCGAACGCGGTTCGGTTCAGCCGCCCGGGCGGGCAGATCACCCTGCGGACGGATCTCGACCCGGAGCGCCAGCCGCACGTCGCGGTCCGCGATTCCGGGGTGGGCATCCCCGCGGACCTGCTGGCGCAGATTTTTGACCGGGACGGGACGAAGCAGCCGCAGGTGGCCCAGCAGCCTGTGACCCCGGCGGCGGGACTGGCATCCATCCGCGAGATGATCGCCGCGCTCGGCGGGCGAATCTGGGCGGAGAGCCAGCCAGACCAGGGTTCCGTTTTTCACTTCTGCCTCTTGCCGCCGCAGGAATAGCGCCGGCGCCGGCGCGGATTTTGCACTGGATGCAGTTCAGTAGCGTGATTTCCGGGTAAGTAAGGATGCCGATGACCCCTCAAGCCAATATCACCGTTGTGGTTACAGATACCCAGGTGAACTACCTGCTCGAACGGATCCTGCGGTCCGCTGGTTATTCGGTTACCCTGGTGGATGTCGACGAGCACCCCGAGAAGTACTTTGGGGTGAATCCACCGGATCTTGTCATCCTGGATGAGAAAGTGGGCGAGAGGAGCGGGCTCGACCTGGCGCATGACCTTCTCGAACGGTTCCCGATGCTGCCCGTCCTGCTGTTCACCCGGCAGGAAGACGTCAACCTTCTTAAAGAAGGCCTGCGCCTCGGCATCGCGGATTACCTGTGCCTGCCCCTGCAGGCGGAGAGCCTGCTCGCGGCGGTGCGCAACGGGCTGGAATATACCGAGCGCCGGCGCTCCTGGGTGACCCTGGAGGCGAAGCGCTCCACCGCCAGCCTGCAGCGGCGGGTAGACGAGCTGGAATCCCTGGCCTTACTGGGCCGTTCTATCACCGCCTCGCTCGACCTCGACGGCGTCCTGACCGCGGTGGTCGATGCCGCGGTCGCGCTCACCGGCGCCGAGGAGGGTAGCCTGCTCCTGCTGGACGAAAGCAGCGGCGAGCTCTACATGCGGGCAGCGCGCAACTTCCAGGAAGATTTTGTGCGCACCTTCCGCTTGCCGGTGAAGGACAGCCTGGCCGGAAACGTGATCCGCACCGGCAAGCCGATCGTGCTGGATGAAAAGACCCCGCAGAAGATCAAGACAGCTTACCTGGTCCAGGGCCTGCTGTACGTGCCGCTGTTGAGCAAGGGGGTGATCATCGGCGTGCTGGGCGTGGATAACCGTCAGAGCCGCTTGCCCTTCACCAATACCCATATCAAGGCCCTCTCCGCGATGGCCGATTATGCGGTGATCGCGATCGAGAACGCCCGCCTGTTCGCCGCGACGGCGGTTGAAAAGAACAAGATCGCGACCATTCTCACCCATATCCAGGATGGGGTCATCGTCACCGACACGCAAAACCGCATCCTGATCGTCAACCAGACCGCGCGGGAAGCCTTCCGCCTGGACGATCCGAACCCGGTGGGCAAGCCGCTGACCGAGGTCTTCAACCTGCCCGACCTGGTTGACCTGCTCGCCGACCCGGACAAGCAAGCCCTGAACCACGGCGAGATCAATCTGGATGACGGCCGGGTCTTTGGGGTGGTGCTGACCCCCATCCCGGAGGTCGGCTCGGCGCTGACCCTGCACGACATCACTTACCTGAAAAAGATGGACCGCATTAAAAGCGATTTTGTGAGCACCGTGTCGCATGACCTGCGTTCGCCGCTCACCGCGATCCTCGGCTATGTGGATTTGCTCGATCGCGCCGGGCCGATCAACGAGCAGCAGCATGCGTTTATCGAGCATATCCAGGACAGCGTCGAGAACATCACCGCGCTGGTGGATGACCTGCTCAGCCTCGGCCGGATCGAGGCCGGCTTCGATACCCGCAAAGAGCTGCTCCCGCTCGAGCGGACCGTCCAGTACAGCCTGAGCGGCTTTAAAACCCGGCTGGATGAGAAAAAGCTGCAGGTGGACGTGGACATCCCGGGGGCTGTGCCGCCGCTGTTCGCGAACCCGGTGCAGCTGCGCCAGATGATCGATAACCTCATCGACAA
>JAJYJF010000335.1 GCA_021796375.1 Chloroflexota bacterium
GGCCGCGGGTGAAGACCATGCCGGCGCCGGGCTGCAGCTGGCTTCCGCGCCGGACCAGCCGCTCCTGCCCGGGGCTCGCCTGCCCCTCTTGCGCCCGGTCGGGCAGGTAGGCGCCGCTTACCTGGTGGCGGAGGGACCGGACGGCCTGTATCTGATCGACCAGCATGCCGCGCACGAGCGGGTGCTGTTCGAGCGCATGATGCAGCAACGGGACAAGCAGATCCCTGCCCAGACGCTGCTCGAGCCGGCGTTGATCACGCTGGCCCCGGGCCAGGCCAGCCTGCTGGCGAGCCAGCTGCCGCTGCTCAACCGGTTGGGCTTCCAGGTGGAAGATTTCGGAGGGGGCTCGTTCCGGGTGCGAGCCATCCCGGCGCTGATCCTGGGCAGCGACCCGGCTGCCGCCGTCCGGGTGGCCGTCGAGGATTTCGAAGAGGACGAAGCCCCGCTCATGGCCGAGATCGAGGCGCGCCTGATCGCCCGGGTCTGCAAGCGGGCGGCGGTCAAGGCCGGGCACGTCCTGAGCTCGGAGGAGCAGCGCGCGCTGCTGCGGGACCTGGAGGCCTGCCAGTCGCCGCGGACCTGCCCGCACGGCCGGCCGACCATGATCCACCTCTCCGTCGAGCTCCTCGAGCGCCAGTTCGGGCGAAAAGGCGCGCGCTAGATCTCCGCAGGGTCCCCAGCCCTGTTCATTCCCGATTAAAGCCGGGCGGCGATCGCCGGGATCACCCGGACGAGATCTTCCCGGATCACCAGGTCCGCGTACCGGTCCAGGTGGGTGGGCGTGCGGTTGTTGATGATCAGTCGGGCGCGGTTCAGCCGGGCAAACTGCGGAAGCCCGGCCGCGGGATAAACCTCGAGCGAAGAGCCAGCCGCCAGTAGCAGATCGCAGGTCGAGCAGTGCTGCACCGCTTCTTCCCAAACATCGCCGGGGAGCATCTCCTCGAAGAAAACGATATCCGGTTTGAGGACCGCGCCGCAATCCGGGCAGCGCGGGAGGGCGCCTTCTGACAGGTAGGCCGGGAAGAACCGGCCGGAAGGAACTGTCCTCCCGCAGGCGAGGCAAGACAGGGTGCGCGTGCTGCCGTGCAGCTCGCAGACATTTTTCGCACCCGCAGCCTGGTAGAGCCCGTCGATATTCTGGGTGATGACGGCGCGCAGGATCCCGCGCTCCTCCAGTTCGGCAACCGCCAGGTGCGCCGGGTTCGGGCGGGCGTCCCACACCGCGCGGGCCAGCGGGTGGAACCACTCGAAAAACCGTTCGGGCTGCCGCCGGAAGGTGGTCAGGGAGGCGACCTCCATCGGGTCGGCATGCTCCCAGAGCCCAGCGGCAGGCGAGCGGAAATCCGGGATCCCGGATGGAGTCGAAAAGCCCGCCCCGCTCAGCAAGACCGCATACCGCGCGTGGCGCAGCAGGTCCGCGGCCTGCTCGATCTGCTGCTCCAGGGGTGCGGCTGCTTTCATGCCTTTTGCGCGTGCCGGGCAACCAGCTCCGCCAGCTTCCCGTACGCCTGGTTGGGCAGGCCTTCGGGCTGCAGCATCGCCATGGGGGTCAGGTGGTTCGCCGCCTGGAAGGCCAGCTCGGGGGCCGGGGGAATGAGGACGGCCACCGTCCGCGAAATGGATTCCTCCACCTCCGACAGGCTGAGCTGGAGGTCTGACAGGGAGCGGTTCACCAGGACCACGCTCAGCAGCTTTGCCGTGCCAAAACCCATCCCGGACAGGTCTTCCAGCACGATTCTGGCGCGCGAGACCGCCGCCGGGTGCGGGTTGAGGACAAATATCACCTCGCTGCATTGGCTGAGGACCCGCTCCGCTGCGGGGAGCTGGTTCGCGCCGATATCCAGGATGGTGATCGGCGCAGTGAAGGCAAGCTGGGTGACGATGGCCTCGAACTGGGCGGTTGATTGGAGGAGGTCTGTCTCGCGCGGCTGGCATGAGGAGAGCAGCAGGCGCACGCCGGTGGCATGGCAGAGGACCTCCCGCTCGACGGCGTCGCGGGTGATCTCGCCGGGCGCAGCCTGGAGCAGGTCCCGCAGGCCCCCCGGGTTGGCGTATCCCAGCTCGAGGCCCCAGGTCCCGTTTCCAGGCCTCAGCTCCGCTGCGTTGACGGCCAGCCCGTACTTCTGGGCCAGGGTGACCGCCAGGTTCAGCGCGACGGTCGATGTGCCGGCGCCGCCGCGCGCTCCCAGCACCGCGATCACGTACCCTTTTTCCGGCGGCGGCGCGGCCTGGCGCGCCCTGGCTGCCCGCGAGAGCAGCGCCTTGATGCGACTGGCGAGCTCGGCGGGATGGGTCGGCTTGGTCAGGTAATCGTCCGCCCCGGCTTCGTAGCCGGTGACCTTATCCTCCACCTGGGTCCTGGCCGTGAACATCAGGATCGGGATCTGACCCAGGTCCCTGTCCGCCCGCAGCTGGCGCGCCACCTCATAGCCGTCCATCTCCGGCATCATGAGGTCCAGCACGATCAGGTCCGGGCGCTCGGATTTTGCCAGCTGGAGCGCCTGGGCGCCCGAACTGGCTGCGGCGATACCGTAGCCCTGGCGTTGCAGCATGATCCCCACCAATCGCAGAGTCTCGAGATCATCGTCAACGATCAAGATTTTTACTGGCATAGATATCCCTTATCGCAAGCGGCCGCGGAGCATTGTCAGTCTAGCATAAACAACCGGACCGGGCAAGGAATCCGGTTAAATGGCGCGGGCAGATGCTATAATTTTTTGCGATGATTTTAGATCGGGTCGATTTCTTCCTGCGAGATGTGTGGAACCTGAGCAAAATGGAGCCGCTGGTCGTGGGTGTCTCCGGCGGTCCGGACAGCCTCTGCCTGCTCGAGGTTTTGCGCGAGCTCGGCTACCCGCTGGTGGTCGCCCACTTTGACCACCAGCTGCGCCGGGAATCCGCCGAGGACGCCCGGGTGGTCGGCGAAATGGCGGCCCGGATGGGCCTGCCGTTCGTGCTGGGCGCGGGCGACGTCCGCGCGCTCGCCTCTGCCCGGCGCCAGTCGGTCGAAGAGGCGGCCCGGAACGCGCGCTACTCTTTTTTGTTCGATCAGGCGCGCCAGACCGGCGCCGGCGCGGTAGCGGTCGCCCATACCGCCGATGACCAGGTGGAAACCGTCCTGATGCACCTCCTGCGCGGGTCCGGCCTATCCGGTTTGAAGGGGATGCTTCCGCTGAGTATCCTGCCGGATTTTGACGGGCAAATCCCGCTGGTCCGCCCGCTGCTGACCACCTGGAGGGAAGAGATCCTGGCTTTTTGCCGGGAGCATGCTCTCCAGCCGCTGGCAGACCCGTCCAATGCGGACCGCACGTTTTTCCGGAACCGGCTGCGCCACGAGCTGATCCCGTTCCTGCAAGGCTACAACCCGCAGGTGAAAGA
>JAJYJF010000336.1 GCA_021796375.1 Chloroflexota bacterium
GGACCTGATCGAGGGGGCCGGCTTCGAGGCGCCGTCCGTCCGGCGCAGCCCGGCTTTGGGAGACCTGGCGGGCACATCGGTGTACAGCGCGATCGTCTCAGCCGTCAAGCCCGGATAGCCGGAACAGCTTCAATGGAATGGAACCCTGAAGACTACTCGAAGAACTCCAGCGCCCAGCTGGTCTGGGCTCGGGAGCTGATCGCGCGCCTCGCCCTGCGCGGGGATGAGGCCCTCATGGACGTCGGCTGCGGCGACGGCAAGATCTCAGCCGAGTTCGCCCACGCGCTGCCCCGCGGCCAGGTGCTCGGCATCGATGCCGACCCCGGCTTTATCGCCTTCGCCCGGGAGCACTACCCGGCCGGCGCGCACCCCAACCTGCGCTTCGAGCGCATGGACGCGCGGCGCATCGCGGCGGACCGGGAGTACGATGTGGTCTTTTCCAACGCGGCGCTGCACTGGGTGGATAACCAGCCCGCGTTCCTCGCCGGCTGCGCCGGGGCGCTCAAGCCCGGCGGACGGCTGGTCGCCTCGTGCGGTGGGACCGGGAACGCCGCCGGGATCCTCCTCGTGCTCTGCGAGCTGGTCCGCCAGCCGCGCTGGCAGGCCTATTTCACCGGTTTTCAGTCCCCATTTTTCTTCCAGAGCCCGGAAAACTACGCTGCCTGGCTGCGCGACGCGGGATTTTCACCCTCGCGCCTGGAGCTGGTGGCGAAGGACATGACCCACCCGGGCCGGGCCGGGCTGGCCGGCTGGATCCGCACCACGTGGATGCCGTGGACAGCCTGCGTCCCGGCCAGCCTGCGCGAGGAGTTCACCGGCGAGGTCGTGGAGGCCTACCTCCGCCACCAGCCCCTGGACGGGCAGGGATGGAGCCACGTGCGCATGGTCCGGCTGGAGATTGAGGCGCGCCGTGGCTAGCCCGGCGGACCGGACGCTCGAAAGCCTGTGGGACCGGATGCGCGTCCGGCTGTGCCGCTTTATCCGCAGCCGCGTCCCGGACGGCCAGGACGCCGAAGACATCCTGCAGGAGGTTTTCCTGCGCGCGCAGGCCCGCCTGCACACGCTCCGCGATCCGGACCGGCTGGAAAGCTGGATCTACCAGGTGGCGCGCAACGCGATCATCGATGATTACCGGGAGCGCCAGCGGCTTGCGCCCCTCACCGACCTGCCCGCCGAGAGCGGCGATCCCCAGGCGGACGATGGCGCGGAGGTCGGGCCCTACCTGCGCCAGCTGGTGAGCGCACTGCCGGAGCCCTACCGCCAGGCGCTCATCCTGGCCGATATCGAGGGGTTGAGCCAGCAGGAGCTGGCTGACCGGATCGGGATCTCGCTTTCCGGGGCTAAATCGCGCCTCCAGCGCGCCCGCAAGAAAATCCGCGCCGCGCTCCTCGCCTGCTGCCGCGCTGCGTTTGAGGCTCGCGGCGCGCCGACCCGGCTCCAGCCGCGCTGCTGCTGGCAGTCTTCCCATCAGAGCTGAGGGGCTCTCTCGCCCCAGATACGCGCTCGCAGCGCGGGTTGGCCCGCCCATCAGCAGTCGAATACCGACCAGCAGAGGTCGTTTCGCAGCCGCTGGTCGTTCAGGACCAGGTCGCGAATCGCATCCGGCAGCTGGTCGCGCTGCCAGCGGCACTCACGCCGGCGCGCCCGCTCGCCCTCGCCTTCCGGCGCAGCCGCAAGGGCGGCCTTGATCGCGTAGGCGGCGGCGCCCAGCTCGTGGGCGGCCACGTGCGCCACCACCGCCGCCTGACCGGCCGCATAGGCGGCATTGCGCGCCGCTCCGCTCAGGTCCCTGCCCGCTGCCATCGCATGGCCGCCCGCCGCCCTGGCCCCGGACATGGAAATCTCGCCCCGCACCCAGGCGCGGGCCTGCTCAATCGCGAATCGCGGCCGCGGGTCGGAAGGCCTGGCCGCCTCGAAGAGGGGCAGGACGTGCTCGGCGCAGGCGGCTGCCCACAGGGCGAGCAGGTGATGGTCTGCATCCGTGAGCGTTCCACCCCGGCGGAGGGTGATGAAGCGCGGGTCGCGGTCTTTGGGGAAGATCATGCTGCACCTCTGCTGAACTCCAATTTTCGAACCCCTTGCCTTCACCGGTATAGTAACCCATCTGCGGTAATTTCATCCCCGTTTTTGCGTCTTTTTGGAAAGCTCCCCGTCTATATCGTATAAATACAATATAAGGAGAAAAAAAAATAATGGCCGCACTTGTCGGATTATTCTTCAACTCCCTGCTCCAGGTCTGGGTGAGCTTCACCCACAACTGGCCCTACCTCGCGGCCAGCATTCTGATCGCGGCCAGCCTCAAACGCTACCTGGACCCGCAAAAAGTATCCGCTTTTCTGGCCCACCACCAGCGGGTTGGGGTCTGGGCGGCGACCGCCGCCGCGGTGGGCACCCCGCTGTGCTCCTGCGGCACCACCGCCGTCCTGCTGGGCATGCTGGCGACCCAGCTGCCCTGGGCGCCGATCATCGCCTTCATGGTCGCCTCGCCGCTCACCTCCCCGGAAGGGCTGTTCTACAGCGCGGGGCTGTTCGGGTGGCCGTTCGCCCTGGCCTTTTTTATGGCTTCGATCTTCCTGGGGCTGCTCGGCGGGCTGGCCGGGGAAATCTTGGAGAGGCGCGGCTGGCTGAAGAACCAGTCCCGCTATGTGGTCTCCCCCCGCGCGGAAGCCCGCAGCGGGCCGGAGGCGGAGTGCAGCTGTCGATCCCAGCCCCAGCGGCTGGCCGTGAGCTGCTGCGCCGCGGTGGCCGCGCCCGGCGGGATCGCCGTCCACGCGAGCAACTTGCTGTCCGTCTGGCCCATCGTGCAGGCGGCTTACAGCGGCTGCTCCTGCTCCGGCCCTTCGCCTGAGGCGGCGCCTCAAGCGCGCGCTGGCCTGTCCCCCCGGCCGGCCCAACCTGCCCCAGCGCCCTTCTTCGCCGACGCGCTGGAGATCGGGAAGCGGCTGCTGCCGTTGTTCTTCGGTTTCGCCTTTATCGGCTACTTCTTAAACGGGCTGATCCCCGCGGAATGGGTTTCCTCGATCTTTGGGCAGGGCCGGATGTACAGCGTCCCCCTGGCGGCGTCGCTCGGCCTGCCGCTGTATCTCAATACCGAGGCTTCGCTGCCGCTCGTCCGCGGGCTGATCAGCGGCGGGATGAGCCAGGGAGCGGCGCTGGCATTTCTGATCACCGGCACGGGGACCTCCGTCGGAGCGGTAACGGGCGCCCTGGCGATCGCCCGCTGGCGGGTGATCGCCCTGGTGGTCGGCATCCTGTGGATCGGCGCGGTGGCGGCGGGTTTCAGCTACAACTTGCTGCTCGCGGCGCGGTTGTTCTAGGCGAGAACGGTGGATTACGGATCGCGAATCACCGTTCTCCACTCACGACTCGCCCTCTTCT
>JAJYJF010000337.1 GCA_021796375.1 Chloroflexota bacterium
GACGAACCCTGGCTGACGCCCCAGGCGGTCGGGTTTCTCGCGCTCTGGCTGCGGGCAGGCGACGCCGGCCTGGAGTTTGGCTCGGGCCGCAGCACGCGCTGGCTCGCGCGGCGCTCCGCCCGGCTGACCAGCATCGAGCACTCGCCGGTCTGGTACGCGCGGGTATCCCGCAGCCTCACAGACGCACGCATCCCCAACGTAGATTACCGCCTGATCGAGAGAGATGCCGCGGCCCCGCCTCCCGGCCTGGTCCCCGCCTACGCCGCCGCGGCGGACGGATTCCCGGGCGGCTCTCTCGATTACGCCCTCATCGACGGCATCTACCGCGACGCCTGCGCCCTGGCGTGCCTGGGTAAGCTCCACCCGGGCGGGCTGCTCGTCCTGGACGATGCCCACCGCTACCTGCCCAGCCGCTCGATCGCACCCTACGCCCGGACCGCAGAAGACGGCCCGGCCAGCCCGCTGTGGGCCGAGTTCCTGCGCGGGGTCGCAGGGTGGCGCTGCCTGTGGACGAGCAAAGGCGTCTCCGACACGGCTATCTTCATTAAACCATGAGATTTTTGAGCCCCTCGCACCTGGCGCGGAAATCCCGGACCCTCCAGAAAGCGGTCCGGACTGCCGGGGTGCTGCTCGGCCTCTTTTTAATGGCCGCCGGCTGGCAGGGGTATGCCGCGGCGTCTCCGGCCGCACCCGCGCCAGGACCCATTCCAGGCGGCACGCCGACCCCGGCTGGCATGCTGGCCTCCCCTCCGCCCGCCGCCAGCCTCCCGCCCGCGGCGGCCGGCACGGGGCCGGCCGCCGCACCGGCGACGCCGGACCCGGCGAGCGCCGCGTCCATCCCGCTCCCTTCCGGATCGGCGCCGGGGATCTCCTACGTGCCTTACATCTCCGACACCTGCCAGTACCTCCGCGACCGCTGGGACCCGGGCGGCAGCCAGCCGGGCACGGTCGTCGTGCCGGTGATGTTCCACTCCATTTTAAAATCCGGGCGAGATGTGCCCCCCGGCGACCATACCAGCGTGACCGAAGCCGCCTTCGACGCTTTCATGCAGCACGCCCACTCCCTGGGCTTCCAGACGATCACGGCCGGCCAGCTGGTGAATTTCCTGTACAACAACGAGAAAATCCCCCGGCTGTCGCTGATCCTGATCATCGACGACCGGCGTCCGGGCACCGTCCGCACGTCCTTCCTGCCCTTCCTCAAGCAGTTCGGCTGGACGGTGACCATGGCCTACATCACCGGCGTCCCCGAGCCGCCGGAGTGGATGGAGGTGCAGCAGCTCTTCGCCACCGGCCTGGTGGACGTGCAGGTTCACGGCTTCCTGCACAACGGCCAGACCTACTTCACCGATCAAACGCCCGAGGAGACCATCCTGCGCGAGATTTACGCTCCCATCCCGGTGATCCGCGAGCACTTCGGTTACGACCCGGTGGCATTCATCTGGCCGGGTGGAGATTTCACCGCCCACACCGTCGAGGTCGCTCAACAGGCGCACTACCGTATCGGCTTTACGGTGTTCGCCAGGGGCCCGCTGCTCTTCAATGCCATCCCGCAGGGAGCGGAAGAGAAAGCCGTCGGGCAGCCGCTGATGCTCCTGCCGCGCTACTGGAGCCCCTCGGATTACTATTCGGTCGACGAAGCGCTGCGGATCAGCCAGAGCGCGAGCTCCGGGGCGGAGAAAAACAAAGCCGCCGAGCAGGCCTGGCTGGAGAAAAACTGCAGATAGCCTGGATTTGCCTTCCTGGCACAAATCTTGCAACCCTATCCCTTTACTCGGTGACCATCCCCGGCAGCTCCATCCCGGCCGCGGACCGTTCGCGTACTGCTGCAGAACCAGGGTGCCCCATCCCAACACCATTGCATCGCCAGCCGGCGCCCTGTCATTCGACCCCGCGAATGAACCACTGAAATCTCTGCTGCAACCGTCCATCGAAATCGACTGCTGCCGGGAATGGTCAAAGAGAAGCCCGCGCGCCTCCAGCGCCCAATGGATCAACCTCCACCCAGGAACCCAACCCGACCACGTCGCCTGATCTCATCGTGAAACCCCAGCGTACCATCCTGCTCTTTGCCATCCTGGCCGCGTTCCTCGCTGGCTGCGTCCGCCCCTGGCCGGGGTCGGATCTGTACGCGCCTGCCCGCGGCGGGGGGGATACCGCCGCGGTTTTTATCGCCCCCACCCTGGCGGCCCTGCCCAAACAAGGCTCCAACCCGGCGGATCCGGCCCCCTCCGCACCACCGCTCTCCCCCGCGGCGCCCGCGGGCACGCCCACGCCGCTGCCCCAGGCTCCCTCCGCTTCGCCGACCCCCGACTCCCCCCACCCCCAGCCAACCCTGCGCAGCCATCCGGAAACCTACATCGTCCAGGCCGGAGACAGCCTGGTAGCGATCGCCCAGCGCTACCAGCTGAGCCTGGCCACGCTTCTGGCGGCGAACCCTTCCGCCAACCCGGACCTGCTTTACGTCGGCGTCTCGCTGGTCATCCCGGCCCCCTCGCCGGATGATACCGGCTCCAGTTTCAAAATCATCCCCGACTCCGAGCTGGTCTACGGACCGCGCGCCGCGGATTTCGACACGGTCGGGTTTATCAAGCAGCGCGGCGGGATGCTGGCCTCTTTCCACGAGCAGGTGGATGGCGTAGAGACCTACGGCCCGCAGATCGTGGACCGCATCGCGCACGAATATTCGGTCAATCCGCGCCTGCTGCTGGCCGTGCTGGAATATACCAGCGGCTGGGTCACGCAATCCAACCCGCAGAAAACCCCCAGCAGCTACCCGATGGGCTATGCTGACCCGGCCCATACCGGGCTGTGGCGCCAGCTTTCCTGGGCGGCCGATAACCTGAACCGCGGATTTTACCTCTGGCAGGCCAACGGGCTCTCGATGCTCGGGCTGCCTTCCGGAGATGTCGTCCCGGTGGCGGCGACCATCAACGCCGGCACCGCCGGCGTGCAGTACCTTTATTCGCTGCTCGGGGACCGCAGCTCCTGGCGCAAAGCCGTCTCGGCGGAGGGCGTCTACAGCACCTTTACCCGCCTGTTCGGCAGCCCCTTCAGCTACGCCTTCGAGCCGCTGCTCCCCGCGGGCCTCACCCAGCCGGCAATGCAGCTGCCGTTCGAGCCCGGGGATGCGTGGTCCTTCACCGGCGGGCCGCACGGCGGCTGGGCGGAAGGCTCTGCCTGGGCCGCGATCGATTTCGCGCCGCCCGGAGACGCGTTTGGCTGCTATGTCAGCAGCACCTGGGCTGTCGCGGTCGCGGACGGCGTGATCGTCCGCAGCGCGAACGGCGGCGTCGTCGAAGACCTGGATGGGGATGGAAAAGAGCAGACCGGCTGGACGGTGCTGTACATGCATATGGCCACAAGCGGCCGCG
>JAJYJF010000008.1 GCA_021796375.1 Chloroflexota bacterium
CCAACCCCCGGGCAGCGCACGATGATCTTCGGGTTGGCCGGATCGGCTTCAATTTTCTGGCGCAGGGAGTGAATATAGGCGCGCAGGTAGTCGACGTCGTTGCGGTACTCGCTGCCCCATACGGCGCCGAGCAGCTGCTCGTGCAGCATCACCTGGTCGTGATGGACGGCCAGCTCGTGCAGCAGATTGTATTCGGTGGTGGTCAGGTGGATCCCGCGGCCGCTCACCGTCACCTGCCGGCGGGCCAGATCGATGCGGATCTCGCCGCAGACCACCTCTTCCTCGTCCTTCCGGGAGGAGCCGTTCCGCTCGGACCGGCGCAGCACCGCTTTGACCCGGGCGAGGAGCTCCTTCGAGTTGAACGGCTTGGTGATGTAATCGTCCGCGCCGACGTCAAACCCGTGCAGCATATCGCTCTCGCGCGCCCGGGCGGTCAGCATGATGAAGGGGACGTCCGAGAACTCGCGCAGGCGCTTGGCCAGGTCGTAGCCGTCCATTTCTCCGGGAAGCACGATATCCAGGAGAACCAGGTCCGGCTGCTCCATGGCCACCTGCTCGATCGCACCCCGCGCGTTGGAAGCCGTGACGACCTCAAATCCGGAGGCCGTCAGCACCTCCCGAACCAGGTGAGCGACCTTTGGCTCGTCCTCGACGATCAACACCTTCGAATTCTGCATCAATTCTGCCTCGTGGAGCGCCGGGGAGCCCGGAGCGCAGGTTTCAATCTTCAACCGGGAGCGGTGCGGCCTTGGGGATTGAGAAGAAAACCGTGGTGCCCTGATCGACCTTGCTCTCGACCCAGATGCGTCCGCCGTGGGCTTCGATGATGGCGCGGGCGTTGGGCAGCCCCAACCCAGTGCCCGAAACGTGATAATGAAGCGCGGACCTGACCCGGAAGAACTTCTCAAAGAGCGGGATCAGGTCTTCCGGGGAGATGCCGATCCCCTGGTCGGCAATCCGGATGACCACGTCCGCCGCGCGCACCTCCCCGCGCAGCACGATCAGGCCCCCGTCCGGCGAGTACTTGATGGCGTTATCCAGGATGTTGCGGAAGACCTGCTTGATCCAGTGCGGGTCCGCGTCGACCAGCGGGAAATCGGCAGGGAAATCCACGATGATGCGGTGGGTCTTCACCCGGCGCCCGATCTCGGCGACCACGTCGCGGGCCAGCACTTGCAGCCGGATGGGCTCCATCTCCAGGTTGAGCTGGCTGACGTCGATGATCGACGAATCGAGGATATCGCGGATCATGACCTCCATGTTGTCGCATTCTTCCAGCGCCCGGCTCAGGAACTCGGTCTTTTTCTGCTCCTCCCAGTCGATGTCGTCCATGAGCAGGGCGGAGGTATAGCCTTTGATCGCGGTCAGCGGCATGCGCAGCTCGTGGGAGAGAGACGCCATCAGCTCGGCGCGCAGGCGCTCGGTCTCGCGCGCCTCCTGGATGGCATCCGCCTTGGCCTCCAGCCGGGCCCGGTCGATCGCCAGGCCGATCAGGTCGGCGATCGTCTGCACGATCGGCAGGTCGTCCTCCTGGAAGATCGCCGGGCCAGCCATCGACAGGAGGATTAAAACCCCGTAGCGCTGCTCGCCGGCCGAGACCGGCGCGCCGGCTGCCGAGACCGGCTCGCGCGCCGAGTTCAGCGCGCGGGCGAACACCACCCGGTTCGCCGGGCGCATATCCGCCATCGCTCGCTGCAGCTCACCCGGGCGGTTCAGCAGGCAGGCCCTCCCACTGTCGAAGACCTTCCCGGTGATCGACTCGCCGGCGCGCAGCCCCATTTGCTTTAAAATCTGGAAATCAAACCCGGCCGCCGCTACCGGGCGGAACAGCCCGGAGGACTGGTCCCAGAGCATCACCGCGCTGGCTTCCGCGGGCGAAATGACGGCGGAAATGGTATGCAGGAGGTTGTCGAGCAGTTCGGGGAGTTCTAAGGGGAGGGTAAGATTCTTGGATACCTCGACCAGGGCTTTCATTTGCCCGGCAAGCCTGATCTCAGTCTGGTCAGCGGTTAGCACCATCCAGGGACCTCCAGGATACCCAAACCATGAAAGACCTTGCAGCCGTTTCCATTATAGCATTTACGGAAAGCGCCCGGACGAGCAGCCCGGCTTACCTGCGGATGACCAGCCGGTATTCTTTCGCGCCGGATTGGCCGGAAACGTTGGTGCCGTAGCACAGCGCGGTCACCGCGAACGAAAAAGTCCCCGCCCGGGAGGGGGTGCCGCTGAGGGTATAGGTCTGCGCGTCCCGGTCGAAGGCGCCGCTCAGGCCGGGGGGCAGGCTTTCATCCCTGGTCCCCATCTGGAAAGCCGGCGTGCGCTGCCCGGAGAGGGCGATCACCGCCCGGTACGGCTGGCCGGCCCGCCCATCCGGCAGCACATCCGGGGAAAAACGCAGGCTGGGCGTTCCAGGCGAGGTCAGCAGGCTGCAGGCCAGCCCAGCCAGCGCCAGCGCAGCGGCGCACAGCAGGATCATCCGAGGTTTTTTCATCGCGCGGCGCCTCCGCAAGGCTGAACCGGACCGGACGAGGAGAAGCGGTTCCTGGCGGGCTTTAAGCCAGACCCATTTCCTCTCCAAATTATATCCCCGCGAGCTGGATCGTCATTTTTTCATGGATTTTTCACGCTGAGGGGATGGTTTTTTATGCCTTTCTCATGGGGGAAATTTATTGTAGAAATGCGGACTGCGCCCCGCATGCGGCGCATCCGCAGAAAACGGTGTGAGGAAGTTCATTTTTCAATCCATTCGATAAAGGAGAGAAATATGTCACTCATCCAGGAAGTCATTGCGCGGGTGGAAGAAAAGGACCCATGCCAGCCTGAATTCCACCAGGCGGTCAGGGAGGTGCTCGGGACGCTGGAACCGACCGTCGCCAAGCACCCCGAATACGTGAAGGCGAAGATTTACGATCGGATCGTGGTCCCGGACCGGGCGATCCTGTTCCGGGTGCCCTGGGTGGATGACCGGGGGGAGGTCCAGATAAATCGCGGTTTCCGGGTGCAGTTCAACAACGCGATCGGCCCGTATAAAGGCGGGCTGCGCTTCCATCCCTCGGTGAACCTGGGAATCATCAAATTCCTGGGGTTCGAGCAGATCTTTAAAAACTCCCTGACCACCCTGCCCATGGGCGGCGCCAAAGGCGGCAGCGACTTCGATCCGAAGGGCAAATCGGACGCCGAGGTGATGCGCTTCTGCCAGGCTTTCATGCGCGAGCTCTACCGCCACATCGGCCCGGATACCGACGTCCCGGCGGGCGACATCGGCGTCGGCGGGCGCGAGATCGGCTACCTGTACGGCTACTACAAGAAGATCGTCAATGAGCACACGAGCGTCCTGACCGGCAAGGGGATGGAATACGGCGGCAGCCTGATCCGCCCGGAAGCGACCGGCTACGGCGCCACCTACTTCGCCGACGAGATGATCAAGACCCGCGGCAAGACGCTGGCGGGGAAAATCGCGGCGGTCAGCGGCTCGGGCAACGTGGCCCAGTACACGATCGAGAAGCTGAACCAGCTGGGTGCTCGCCCCATCACCGTCTCCGACTCGGACGGCACCGTCGTCGATGAATCCTGCATCGATGGCGACAAGCTGGCCTTCGTCATGGATCTGAAGAACAACCGCCACGGCCGGATTAAGGAATATGCCGAAAAATACAACGTCCCTTATTACCCCGGCAAGAGCGTCTGGGAGGTGATCAAGGACCAGGGTCTGAGAGTCGACACGGCATTTCCCTCCGCCACCCAGAACGAGATCGACGGCGAGCATGCCCTGGCTCTGGTCAAGAACGGCTGCTACCTGGTCTCCGAGGGAGCCAACATGCCCTCCACACCGGAAGCCATCGACATCTACCGCGAGCATAAAGTCCTGTACGGCCCGGCCAAGGCAGCCAACGCCGGCGGGGTCGCCACCTCCGGGCTCGAGATGAGCCAGAACGCGATGCGCCTGCTCTGGTCGCGCGAAGAGGTGGATGAGCGGCTGCACGGCATCATGCGCGCCATTCACCAGTCCTGCCTGGATGCCGCCACTGCCTACGGCATGCCGGGGGATTACCTGGCGGGCGCCAACATCGCCGGCTTTGTCAAAGTCGCCAATGCGATGGTCGCTTACGGGATTGTTTAATCGACGAGCCGCGGCTTCCCCCAGGTGGGATCCGGGAAGACGCGGCTTTGCCGCGACCGTATACGGGGAACCCTCCAGCCCGGGGCTGGCAGGTTCCCCGTACGTCTCTATTTAACCTCGGGCTGGGAGAGCAGCCCAGGCGTCCTCCCATCCGGAGGGCACCCTCCGGGCGAACCGGCTAGGATACCCTGCGAAACCCGGTCCTAACCCGGCATCCTTCAAAAAACGGGAGGTTTGATCGGATTTATTGTGATTAATGCGACTAATCTAAATCCGTCCCATTCGCTATAATGCTGGATGGACGCGCTCTAATGTGGGACATAAGCAAAATCATTTGCCTGGGGCGCGAAAGAGATTTCTGGAGAACCAAGTGTACCCAATTCTAAAAAAACAAATTTTAAGTGAGCAGGTCAAGCTGGTGGTGGTCGAAGCGCCGATCGTGGCGCATAAAGCCCAACCCGGACAGTTTGTAATCGTCCGGGTCGACGAGCGAGCCGAGCGCATCCCCCTCACCATCGCGGATTTCGACCGCGACGCGGGCACGATCACCCTGATCTTCCAGGAAGTGGGCAAATCGACCAAGCAGATGGGCCTGCTGGAGGTGGGTGACGCTTTCGAGAATATCGCCGGGCCGCTGGGCCACCGCACCGAGATCGAGAACTACGGCACCGTGGTGATGGTCGGCGGCGGGGTGGGGATTGCCCCGCTGTTTCCGATCACCCGCGCCCTCAAGGAGGCCGGCAACCACGTCATCTCCATCATCGGCGCGCGCAGCTGCCCGCTGCTCTTCTGGGAAGACCGCATGGCCGAGGTCTCCGACGAGCTGATCCTGTGCACCGACGACGGCAGCGCGGGGCGCAAGGCGGTGGTCACCGTGCCGCTCCAGGAGATCCTCGAAAGCCGCCCGGAGGTCAAGCGGGTGTGGGCCATCGGCCCCGGGGTGATGATGAAATATACCGCCGCGACGACCAAACCCTTCAACATCCCCACCTTGGTCAGCTTGAACACGATCATGATCGACGGCACCGGGATGTGCGGCGGCTGCCGGGTAGTGCTGAACGGCGGCGCGCGGTTCGTGTGCGTTGACGGGCCGGAGTTCGATGCCCACCAGGTGGATTGGGAGCTGCTCCTGCAGCGCCTCTCGTTCTACCGCGCCGAAGAGAAGGAATCGCTGGAGCGGTGGGAAGCTCACCGCTGCAATCTCGACCGCGCCTACGAAACCTTGACCTCCGTGAGGTAACGCATGCCCCCCAGAAGAATCGTCCCCAAACGCATCCCGATGGCGGAGCAGGCGCCTGAAGTTCGCATCCACAACTACGACGAAGTCCCCCTCGGATTTACCGCCGAGCAGGCGATCGCCGAGGCGGCCCGCTGCCTGCAGGACGCCCGGCCCAGCTGCATGGCCGGCTGCCCGGTCAACATCAACATCCCCGGTTTCCTGCACCTGGTCGAAATCGGCGACTTCCGCGGCGCGATCAACCTGATCAAAGAGACCAACGCGCTCCCGGCCATCACCGGGCGGGTCTGCCCGCAGGAATCGCAGTGCGAGGGCCTGTGCGTGCTGTGCAAGAAGTACGAGCCGGTCTCGATCGGGCAGCTGGAGCGCTTCGCAGCCGATTGGGAAGCCGAACAGGGCGAGCTGCCCGTGCCGGACCTGCCGCCCGCGACGGGCAAAAAGGTGGCCGTGGTCGGCTCCGGGCCGGCGGGGCTCACCGCCGCCGCGGACCTGGCGCGCCTGGGGCATGCCGTTACCATCTTCGAGGCGCTGCACGAGGCCGGCGGGGTGCTGATCTACGGCATCCCCGAGTTCCGCCTGCCGAAGGCGATCGTCAAGCGCGAGGTGGAGTACGTCTGCTCGCTGGGCGTGCAGATCCAGAAGGACTTCCTGGTCGGCAGCTCCGCCACGGTCGACGAGCTGCTCGAGGAGTACGACGCCGTCTTCCTGGGCACCGGCGCCGGGCTGCCCTGGTTCCTGGGAATCCCGGGCGAGAACCTGGGCGGGGTGTACTCGGCCAACGAGTACCTGACCCGCGCCAACCTGATGAAAGCGTACCGCTTCCCCGAGTACGACACCCCAATCGCGCGCGGTCGGCGGGTGATCACCATCGGGGCCGGCAACACCGCCATGGATTCTGCCCGCACGGCGCTGCGCATCGGGGCCGAGGATTCGATCGTCGTCTACCGCCGCTCGCGGGCCGAGATGCCCGCCCGCGCCGAGGAGATCCATCACGCCGAGCAGGAAGGGGTGCAGTTTCACCTGCTGACCACCCCGCTGGCCTTCTACGGCGAGAACGGGCGCCTCACCGAGCTGGAATGCCTGCAGAACGAGCTGGGCGAGCCGGATTCAAGCGGCCGGCGCCGCCCCATCCCCATCCCCGGCTCCAACTTCCGCATCCCGTGCGACGTGGCCATCGTGGCGGTCGGCCAAAGCCCCAGCCCGATCATTGCCAAGACCACCGCGGACCTGGCGACAGCCAAAAGCGGTGTGGTGGTAGTGGACAAGGAGACCATGAAGACCTCGAAAAAGGGCGTCTTCGCCGCCGGAGATGTGATTACCGGCGGGGCGACCGTCATCCTGGCCATGGGGCAGGCCAAGATCGCCGCCAAAGCCATCCACGCGTATTTGCAGAGCGGAAACTGGTAACCGGTTTCTCTTAGAGCAGCAGCTGAAGTCTTTCCGGGTCGCCCGGGCCCTACCGGGCCGGCTGCGGTCCTGTTATCCCCACGGCAGGCGTCCCCGGCGCGCCCAGTAGTCCTCCGGCGGCTCGGTCAAAAACGCCAGTTCGCTGGCGTGCGCCGGGTCCCACACCACGCCAGCCGCCCCGACGTTCGAGGCGACCTGCTCCGGCGCGGCGGCGCCGCTGAGGACGATATCCGCCCAGGGCTGGGCGAGGACGGCCGCGATCGCGAAAGCATCGATCGTCGTGCCCGCGTCCGCGGCGGCGCGCTGCAGCGCAGCCTTCTGCTTCGCAAAGTCCGGCTCGTCGTTCCGGCCGGTCAGGCGCCCGTTGGAGAGCGCTTCTTTGACGATCACCCCCATGCCCGCCCGGTGCGCGGCGGCCAGCGCCTCGCCGGCCGAGGGCTCGAGCAGGTTCCAGGTGGCCTGGACGCTGTCAAAAAGCGGGCGCCCTCCGGAGGCGATCCCGACCGCCTGCAGGATCGTCCCGGCCTGGCCCGGGCCGCTCACCGTGAGTCCGATGGCCAGGCCTTCATCCCGGCAGCCGGCCAGGGCCGCCAGGATGGCTTTGTTTTCGAGCACGCCGCTCTCCCGGGTTGCGGAGTGGATCTGGTAGAGGCACAGGTAGCCGTCCAGGCTCGCGCGGCTCTCCCCCAGCTGGCGCTCGAAGACCTCGAGCGTGTGCTGCTTCACCTCGTGCACCCGCGCATCCACCTGCCAGCCCGCGGTATAGACGTAGCCCCATTTCGATCCGACCGTCACGTCCTCCGCGCGGATCGAGCGCTCCGCAAGCCAGCCCCCCAGAAACTCCTCGGCTCGCCCGTAAGACCGGGCGGCATCAAAGTAGCGGATCCCGGCCTCCCAGCCGGCATCCAGCACCGCGTAGGCGTGCTGGCGCATCGCCTCCACGCTGTACTCCCGGCCGAGGTCCCCGGCATGACCCAGGTTGATGTACCCCGGGCGGCCGAGCGCCGCCAGGCCCAGCCCAATTTTCGTGACCCCCAGGTCCGTTCTGCCCAGGCGGCCGGTGGGAAGGCTTGTATTGAGCATGCTCTCTCCGTGTTCGCGGCTACCGGCCGCCTTTTTCCGGGCGGTCCTCCGCAGGATCATCCTCTTCCGGCCGCGCCGGCTGGCGGGGCTGCCAGGAAGATTTTGTCGCCCGCTCCGCCCCTGCCCGGACCCTCCGGCGGAGGGCAGGGCCAGCGGCCGGGTTCTGGGCCGGCTCGTCCGCGCGGACAGGGACGGCCTGCCAGGGGCTTTCCCGCGCCAGCGCGGGTTCCGTCTTGCGCCGGTTCTCTTTCCACACCAGGTAAGCCAGGATCAGCAGCCCGGCGCCCGTCCCCGCCAGGCCGATTGCGATGATCGCATAATAAGCCGGATCGGGGTGGTTCGCCACTTTCCAGGCCGCTGGATCGACCAGCGTCTTCTGAAAGGCCGCGGCGCTGTTGGCCACCTCCCAGAGCACGAAGTGCTGATGAAGATTATACGCCAGCAGCCCCAGATAACCCGCTAAAATCCCGGTTCGCGGCCAGCTGAAGCGGGTGCGGTCCAGCCAGCGTTGAAACTCGATCACCGCCAGCAGCACCAGAAATGTGAACGGGACGATGATGATCCGCGAGGCCACCCGCTCTCCATGCAGGAAGGGCAGCGGGGCGTCGTGCAGCACCTTGAAGACGTCCCCGAATGAGATGAGGGCCAGGGCGGCGACCGGCAGCGCGAGCGACCGGTAGCGCGGTCCCCCACCCCGCCGGCCGAGCCAGAAAATCACCCCGAACAGCAGGATGAACAGCGCTCCCGCCAGCCCGACGTAGAGATCCACCTCCCACGTGCCGATCGGATAGCTAAAATAGCGCGAAGTCCAATAGGTCCCCGGCTTCTGCAGCGTCACCAGCGACCGGAAAAGGGCGCCGGCATCCGGGTATCCGCCCATATACCCGTATGCCTGCTCGAACTGGCTCAGCAGCTGCGTCGGAGGGAGCAGGCGGAACAGGCTGAGCAGGGCTGAAAAAAAACCGGCTTTGGCGATCGGGACGATGTTGCGCCAGGAGGCCAGCGCCAGCAGGCCGAGGAACATCAGGAGCCAGATGAACTGGTGGAAGGCCCCCTGCAGGAAAATCGCCAGCATCACCAGGGAGACCTTCCCGACCCAGCTCCACGAGCGGTCGCCGTCCAGCAGCTGGAAGATCAGCGCGGCGAACCAGGGAAAGAAAAAGGTACCCTCCCAGGATGCGTGGCCGACGCTCAGGTGGGAGACGATATGCCCGTTGAAGTTGAACAGCAGGAACAGGATGGTGAACGCAAAAAGGGAGAGCGAGAATCGCTTCCAGAACCAGAGCAGCCCGAAGAAGGCGACGGTGTACAGGATGAGCTGGTTGACCAGGAAGTAATGCCCGATATCCAGCAGCCCGAGCAGGATCATCTGCGGGCTCAGCAGGGTGTTGGGAACCGATAAATAGCGGTCAGTGACCGCCCCCAGCGCCGAGGTGAGCGAGATGTGCAGCGGGAGCTGCCCGTGCGTGACCGCGTTTTGCAGGAAGATCAGCCGGGGCATGGCGATGCTCGCCCAATCCTGGAACGTGTACGGAAAATTGCCGCCGCTGAAAAATTCCGTCCACAGCAGGATCCCGGCAATGTACAGCCCGGAGAGCCAGGCGACGTCAAGCCAGCGGCTGGTGAGCTGCCCGGCGGGCAAGAATAGATCGCGGGCCAGCGAGAACGCCTCTCGCCGGACCCGTTGAAAGCCGGTTAAGATTTCTCCTTTAATAGCAATCACCTCACCTGGCGCTGGTGAGGCGGCGTGAATCTATCCTGACGATCCGTTCGAAAACCTGCACCAACCCCGCGCTGCTCCCGGGCCTGCCGCCCGTGAAGGAAAATTTTGTCCGATTCGCTGCAGCCAGGACGGCCGCTTCTATCGAGAGTATAGCAGGCCCAGGATTGAGCTTCAACCGGGGATTCCCTACCGGATTTCGGGGTGGGGAGAGCCGCGGTTCGGGCGGTCCTCCTGATTGCCTGCCGGGGTGCGCCGCCCTCCCCGCGCGGAGCGCCCGGCCCGCGGCCCGGGATTTCCAAAGCATGGAATCTCCTCTCCCAGGGTATGGGGATCCCCTATTGCCCGGGCATCCCCCGCGGGATACATTATTATGGGATGGTTTTAATTAAAAGGAGGTTTTTCAAATGTATAAAGACAGTCCACTCGAGGCGATCGTCAAGGGCGCTATGGCCGGGCTGGCCGGCACTCTGGCGATCACCATTGCGATGAACCGCGGGCCCGAGCTGATGCAGCGCCTGGGGCTGAGCAGCCCGCAGCCAGCCGCGCAGCCCCCCAGCGGCGAGCCCCCGTCCGGGCAGTCGCCCACGGAAAAGCTGGCCGACAAAATCTCCTCCGGCATCCTGGAGCAGCCCCTGGAGCCCGGAACCCTGCGGGTCGCCGGCCAGGCGATTCACTGGAGCTACGGGGCGATGTGGGGCGCGCTGTACGGGGTCCTGGAAAGCAGCTTCCGCCTGCCCACCCTGGTTCACGGGGCGATCTTCGGCGCCGCCGTCGGGCTGGTGAGCGCGACGGCCGTACCCGCCCTGGGCCTTTCGGGGTCCGCCAGGGATAAGCCGGTCACGCTCAACACCGCGCAGATGGCCAACCACCTGATCTACGGCTTTTTTACCGCCATCGCTTTCCGGCTGCTCTCACGCGACGCCTGAGCCCCAACCCGCCGGCGGGGATCCGTCCGGCGAGATGGGGTATCTCGAGAATATTTACCCAAATAAACTGGTATAATGGTGCTTGCGGGCCAGCGTGCAGCCACGCGCTGATCCGTGTAAAAAAACGGGGGAATTTTACCAAGAAAGCGCAATGAGCATGTCTTCAACAGTTTCGGGATCCACCCAGCAAAACGTATTTGTCTCTGAGGTGGTCCCATCCCTGTTTCACACCACCCCATTCGATTTTCTCCGCTACCTTTCGCGCGATGGGAATAAATTCCTGAGGTTTTACTGGGAGCAGGCCGGGGAAGACCCCAAGGTCCACGGGAGGACCTCCGCCCTGGGCCTGAACTACGACATCCGCCAGCCCTATCCCCAGACGACCGTCGCGCTGATCCAGCTGCCGCGCCCTACCGTCCCGCCGGGCACCTACTTTATCGCCGCGGTGCACCGCCCGCTGCGGCGCGGGATGTTCCTGGGGGTCTCGGATACCACCCTGGTGGTCTCGCTGGACCTGGCCGCCATGGACGGGGACCGGCCGGTCACCCGCCTGCGCGAGTGGGACAAGAAGCTGGGCTCAGAGAACCTGGGCGAGGGTCCCCGGCCGGTGCTGGATGATTTTTACCAGGCGGTCTGCAAGCTCATCAAGCCCTGACCCCCGCCGCACGCTCAAGCAGCCTGATTGATGCGGTCGAGCGCGGCCAGGACCTCCGCGTTCTCCGGGATATCCTGCATGGATTGGCCGTACTGCGAATACCGGATCCTCCCCTCCCGGTCGATGATCAAAACCGCGGGCATCCGCCCCAGCTTCAGCCATTTCACCTCCTGGCCGAACTGGCCGGCCGCTTTTGAGCCCACGTCCGCCAGGCCGGGGAAAGGCATCCCCTCCGCCTCCCAAAAGCGCTTGAACGCCTTCGGGCCGTCCGGTCCAAGGGCCAGGATCTCCGCCCCGCGCCGGGTGAACTCTGCGTAATCTTGGCGCAGCCGCGCCAGGTGCCCGCGGCAGTACGGTCAGGCAAAGCCGCGGTTGAGGACGAGCACCACGGGCTTTTTCCCGCGGTAGTCGGCCAGCCGCACCAACCTGCCGGCTGTATCCGCCAGCTCAAAATCGGGCGCCATGCGCTCACTCGTCGATTTTTCGAAAGTCTCCATACTCAACCTCTCCAAGGGCGCGCACCAGGTCCTCGCGCTTCAGGATTATCGCGGTATTCTTCACCCCGGAGCCCAGCGAGATCTCCTCCGGCAGAAGCGCGCTGCGATCGGCGAGGATCCGCACGGGTTGGGGCAGCCCAAACGGCGAAACCGCCCCCAGCCGGTAGCCGGTCGTCGCCAGCACCTCCGCTTCGGTGGCGAGCGTCAGCCGCGACTGCCCCAGGTAGCGGCGCAGCCCGGGCCAGGAAATCTGGTCCGTCCCGGCGATGAGCACCATCACGAATTCGCCGGGCCCCACCCGGAACAGGATGCTGCGGATCACCTGGCCCGGGGTCATCCCGCGCTCTTCGGCCGCCTGCTCCACCGAGCCGACGTTCCCGGCATGGCGAAATACTCGGTAGGGGATTTGCCTGGCGTCCAGCGCGCGGGCCACAGGGGTGATATCAGGTTCCATCTGTTTTTTCTCCTCATGCATTCCCTGTATTTTAGCCGTGGTGCGGCAAGAAGGGTATAATGCAGGCCGGTAAAATCAGAATCGAGAGAAACCTGTTTGAAACGCCTGCAATCCGACCTGCTCCTCTTCCTGGTCGCCCTGATCTGGGGCACCGCCTTCGCTTTTCAGCGCAGCGCCGCCGGAACGACCAGCCCGCTGGCCTTCAACGGGGCGCGCTTCCTCCTCGCCGGGCTGCTGCTCCTCCCGCTCGCGCTGCGCTCCCGCTCGCGAAACACCCATCCTGCTGCCGGCCGCCCGCCCTACCTCTGGGTGGGGGTGACCGGGGTAGTTCTGTTCACCGCCAGCCTGCTCCAGCAGGTCGGGATCCGCTATACCACCGCCGGGAACGCCGGCTTCCTCACCAGCCTCTACGTCGTTCTGATCCCGATGATCCTGCTGGGGCTGCATCTGGGTCGAGACTGGTCCCCGCTGCGGGCGCTTCACGTCGCCATCAACCCGGACGAGCTGCCCAACCTGCTCACCGGACTGGCCGTCCTCCTGGCGGCGGTCGGGGTCTACCTGCTCAGCGGCGCCGGCGGGACGTTTCTCCCCGGACAGGCCCTGGGGGACAGCCTCGAGGTCGTGGGGGCGATCTTCTGGGCGCTGCACGTGATCCTGGTCGGGAAGGTGGTCCGGCGCATGGACGTGGGCCTGTTTATGGCCGGGCAGTTTCTGGTATCCGGGTTCCTGAACCTGGTTGCGGCGGTCTTTTTTGGAGGCTTCTCGCCCGTTTCGCTCCTTCCGGCGGCGGGGGCCATCCTCTACACCGGGGTGCTCTCGATCGGGGTCGGCTTTACGCTGCAGGCAGCCGCCCAGCGCCACGCGCCGCCCGCGGATACGGCGCTGATCCTGAGCATGGAATCGGTATTTGCCGCCGTTTCCGGCTGGGTCCTCCTGGGCGAGCGGATCGGCCTGCTGCAGATCCTCGGCTGCGGGCTGATCCTGGGCGGGATCCTGCTGGCGCAGTTCAACCGCTCCCTGCGCCTCACGCCGGAGGCCGGCCAACCGCTGCCCACCAGGGAGGATGCCCCGGCCCTGCGCCCCGAGAGCGCGCGGGAGCGGACCGCCGGTAAAGCCCATCTCTAGACATCTGAAAACCAACGTGATAAAATAGCCTTCATTCTTGGGGGCTCGTCCAATGGTAGGACAGCAGACTCTGGATCTGCTTATAGAGGTTCGAATCCTTTGCCCTCAGCCTTCCGATCGAAGCACCCTGAATAACCACCAGGGTGCTTCACGTCTATGCAAGAGGAGCGCCTTATGACCGAGAGCCCCACCTTCGGTGCGACAAATTTCATCCGCGAAGCCATCGCCGAAGACCTGGCAGCCGGGCGGTTCAACCGGGTGCAGACCCGCTTTCCCCCCGAGCCGAACGGCTACCTGCACATCGGGCATGCCAAGGCGATCGTGATCGATTTTGGCACCGCCGAGGCTTTCAACGGCATCTGCAGCCTGCGCTATGACGACACCAACCCGGTCAAAGAAGACGTCGAGTTCGTGGATGCGATCAAGGAAGACATTCACTGGCTGGGGTTTGACTGGCAGGACCGCGAGTTTTACGCCTCGGATTATTTTGACCGGCTCTACGCGTTCGCCCTGCAGATGATCCGGATGGGCAAAGCTTACGTGGACGATCTCTCCGCCGACGAGATCCGCGAGTACCGCGGCACGCTGACCGAGCCCGGTAAAGAGAGCCCCTACCGCAGCCGCGGTGTCGCGGAAAACCTGGACCTCTTCGAGCGCATGCGCGCCGGTGAGTTCCCCGACGGCGCCCGCACGCTGCGCGCCAAAATCGACATGACCTCCGGCAACATCAACCTGCGCGACCCGGTGATGTACCGCATCCTGCATGCCCGCCACCACCGCACCGGCGACAGGTGGTGCATCTACCCGATGTACGATTTCGCCCACGGCCAGTCGGATTCGATCGAGGGCGTCACCCACTCGCTGTGCGACCTGGCTTACGAGGACCACCGGCCGCTGTACGACTGGTTCCTCGACCAGCTGGGAATCTTCCACCCCCGCCAGATCGAATTCGCCCGCCTCAACCTGACCTACACCATCCTGAGCAAGCGCTACCTGAAGCAGATGGTCGACAGCGGGCTGGTCTCCGGGTGGGACGACCCGCGCATGCCAACCCTGCGCGGGATGCGCCGCCGCGGCTACACCGCCCGCGCGGTGCGCAACTTCATCGAGACGGTCGGCGTGGCCAAGAAAGAAAACCTGATCGAGATTTCGCTGCTCGAGCACCTGGTTCGCGAGGACCTTAACAAGGTCGCCCTGCGCGTGCTGGGCGTGCTCGACCCGGTGAAGGTGATCCTCGATAACTATCCGGAAGGGAAGGTGGAGGTTCTCGAGGCGATCAACAACCCCGAGGACCCTTCGGCGGGCACGCGAGATTTGCCTTTCGCGCGCGAGCTCTACATCGACCAGGACGACTTCCGCGAGGAGCCGCCGCCCAAGTACTTCCGCCTGGCGCCCGGCCGCGAGGTCCGGCTGCGCTACGGCTATATCATCCAGTGCCAGAGCTTCGTGAAAGACGAGCGGACCGGGCGGGTGACGGAAATCCATTGCACCTACGACCCGGAAACCCGCGGCGGGTACGCGCCGGACGGGCGCAAGGTCCAGGGGACGATCCACTGGGTCTCCGCCGCGCATGCCATCGACGCGGAAGTGCGCCTGTACGACCGGCTCTTCACCCTGGAAGATCCCCGCGAGGTCAACGAGGGGAAGACCTTCCTGGACTACCTGAACCCGGATTCGCTCAAAGTCCTGCCGAACTGCAAGCTCGAGCCGGGCCTGAGAGACGCCGCGCCGGGCGGGCATTACCAGTTCGAGCGCAAGGGCTTCTTCGCCGTCGATTGGGAATCGACGCCCGAGCACCCGATCTTCAACCAGACCGTCCCCCTGCGCGACAGCTGGGCCAAGATCGAGGGCGCTAAAAACAAGTAGCGCTTCGCGCGCCCCCAGGGCAATAAAAAAGATGGATCCCGCAGCGTCTGCTTCGGGATCCATCCTTTTTTAATGAGAGCGCCCCAGAACCCAGGGGGCTTTTCCCTGCCCAGAATCAGCCGATCCTGACCGGCAGCCTGCCTGGGAAGCCCGCCCGGCCGAACAGCGCCCCGGCCAGGGCGTTCATGGACGGCTCCAGGATCCCGTACGTGCAGGCAAAGGTCGGCGCCTCCGGGATTGCCCCCGCGTCGTAGGGCAGGCGCAGGGCTGCCGCGGCGGTCGGGATGCCGCTCCGGACGACGGCGCGGACCAGATCCGCCTGCCCGGGGTGGTGGCAGGCGTTGATCGTCCCCACCACCACGAACTGGAACCCCCGCAGCGCGTCGAGGAGCGCCGCGATGTCGCCGCCGGTTGGCGCCACCGGCACGACGAACTCGCGGGTGGGCTCGTGAAAGCGCCGCACCGCCCCGGCCAGCCCCGGGTGGACGTACGAAGAAGTATCCGCCGGGGTCAGGTCCCGGGGCTGCGGGACGACCACCGCGATCCGGTCCCCGGGGGCGGGCCGCAGCGGCAGGAGGCCGGCGCGGTCGCGCACCAGGGTCAGCGAAGCCGCGGCGATTTCGTCGGCGACCGCGCGGTGCGCCGCGCAGCCAACCGCCTCGATCTCCGGCTGCGCCCGGCCCGCGAGCCAGCCTTTGAGCTCCACCACCCGGTTATAGGCGGATCGCAGGTTCTCCTCCGGGAGCTCGCCCGAGCGGGCAGCCTGGAGCAGGCTGGTGTAGGCCCGGCGCTGGTCTTCCGGATCGGCCCCCATGAGCAGCAGGTCGATCCCCGCCTGCGCGGCCCGCAGCGCGTCCTGTCCCAGCTCCTCCCCCTGGCGGATCGCGCGCATATCCATCGCGTCCGAGACGGCGACCCCCGTAAAGCCCAGCTCGCCGCGCAGCAGCCCGCCCAGGACCGCCGGGGAAAGCGTGGCGGGCAGCCCCTCGCGGCCGTCGACGGCCGGAAGGGCGACGTGCGCGGTCATCACCAGCCTGACGCCCGCCCGGACAGCCGCGGCGAAAGGAGGAAGTTCTACGGAGCGCAGCCGGTCCAGCCCGTACGGCACGGAAGGCACACCGTGGTGAGAATCGCTGGCCGTATCGCCGTGCCCCGGGAAGTGCTTGGCCGTGGCGGCCACCCCGCAGGACTGGATGCCTTCGATCACCGCCGCCGCCAGCTCCCCAACCCGCTCCGGGTCTTCGCCGAAAGAGCGGACCCCGATCACCGGGTTCTGGGGGTTGATGTTCACGTCGCAGCAGGGGGCATAGGCCACATTGATCCCCATCGCGGCCAGCTCGCGGCCGATCACTTCACCCGCCTGGCGCGCCAGGCGGGTCGAGCCGGCGGCGCCCAGCGCCATGTTTCCCGGCAGCGGTGTGGCGCCCTCGCCGATCGCCATCAGCTGGCCGCCTTCCTGGTCGGCCGCGATCAGCAGCGGCGGCAGACCCAGCGCCATGGCCGCCTGCTGGAGCCGGGCGGTGAGCTGGCGGACCTGTCCGGGGGTGCGGACGTTGAGGCGGCGGAAGAGCGTCACCCCGGCGGGGCGGTACTCCTGGAGCGCCCGCAGCAGCTCCGCCGAGGGCTCGTCCCGGCCGTCGAAGGCCACCAGGAGCCTCTGGCCGACCAGTTGGGGGATGGACGCCCGG
>JAJYJF010000338.1 GCA_021796375.1 Chloroflexota bacterium
CGATCAAGACCGAGATCTTTTTCCTCCCCGCCGCGCACGTCTCCGAGGGGACGGGTACGTTTACCAATACCCAGCGCCTGCTGCAGCAGCACGATCAGGCGGTCGATCCGCCGGACGATGCCCGCACTGACCTGTGGTTTACCTTCCATCTCGGCCAGCTTTTAAAGAATCTCTATCAGGGCAGCTCCAACCCGCACGATTGGGCGATCCAGAACCTGTACTGGGATTATCTCAAGCCGAACGAGAACGCCGGCCGGCGGATCCAGGACGAGCCCAGTCAGGACCAGGTGATGCGCGAGATCAACGGCTACACCTGGGCGAACAAGAAGCTGGTCCCCGGGTTTGTCGCGCTGAAAGACGACGGCTCCACCGCCTGCGGCTGCTGGATCTACAGCGGCGTCTACCCGAAAGAGGGGCAGAACCTGGCCGCCTCGCGCAAAGCCGATAACTACGTCAGCCCCGAATGGGGGTTCGCCTGGCCGGCCAACCGCCACATCATCTACAACCGCGCCTCGGCCGATCCCCAGGGGAACCCGTGGAGCGAGCGCAAGAAGTACACCTACTGGGATGCCACCAAAGACAGCGGCACCAAAGACGCCAACGGCAACCCGATCATCGGGATGTGGGTGAACGCCGCGAAGGATGTGGTGGACTTCGCCCCCACCAAAAAGCCGGACTCGCCGGCCGATCCAAAAGCCACCGGGCTGAACGCGCTGGCTGGTACGGCGCCTTTCATCATGAAGGCGGATGGAAAAGCCTGGCTGTTTGCCCCGACCGGGCTGGTGGACGCGCCCATCCCCACCCACTACGAGCCCTACGAATCGCCGGTGGCGAACCCGGTCTACAAGCAGCAGCGCAACCCGGTCGCCAAGACCTGGCCGATCAAGGGCAACCCCTACCACGAGCTGTCCGACGCGGAGAAGTACCCGATCGTCGTCTCAACCTACCGGGTGACCGAGCACTACCTGAGCGGGACGATGAGCCGCTGGCTGCCCTGGCTGGCCGAGCTCATGCCGGAGCTGTTCTTCGAGATCAGCCCCGAGCTGGCCGGCGAAAAAGGCTTGAAAACCGGCGATTGGGCCACCGCGTATACCGCGCGCGGCGAGGTGGAAGGCCGGGCGCTGGTCACACGCCGGATGCGGCCTTTCACCATCAATGGCAAAATCGTGCACGAGATTGGCATCCCCTGGCACTGGGGGTACCAGGGCCTGGCGCGCGGGGACGTGACCAACGACATCAGCGCGCTGGTAGCGGATCCAAACGTCACCATTCACGAGGGCAAGGTGTTTTCCTGCAACCTGCGCGCCGGGCGGCGCTCGGCGCCCGCGCCGGAGATCATGAAGCAGCTGCTCGCGGAAGGCCCCGCGCCGGACGGGATCGCGGCCGGGCAGGACGGGCCGCCTGGCCCGGGCACGGCGGACCCCGACGAGGAGGTGTGCCATGTCTAAAGGAATGTTTGTCGATACGTCCCTGTGCATCGGATGCAAGGCTTGCCAGGTAGCCTGCAAGGAATGGAACGACCTGCCCGGCACCCCCTCGCGCTTCCAAATGATCGACGGCGAGCTGACCGCCGTCAACTTCACCGGCAACTCCTACGACAACACCGGCCACCTGACGGCTTACGACTGGAGGCACGTCCTCTTCATCGAGAATTTCTCCCCCGACCGGTCCACCGCCGCCTGGTACATGATGAGCGACTCCTGCAAGCACTGCACGCAGGCGGGCTGCCTGGACGTCTGCCCCACGCACGCCATTATCCGCACCGACCTCGGCAACGTGGTCGTCCAGGACGCGGTGTGCAACGGCTGCCGCGACTGCATCCCGGCCTGCCCCTTCGGGGTGATCAGCTTCAACCAGCAGACCGGCAGGGTGGCCAAATGCACCCTGTGCGACGACCGCATCCACGCCGGGTTGGAAACCGCCTGCGCCAAGGCCTGCCCGACCGGGTCGATCCGCTACGGCGACGTGAGTGTGCTGCGGGCGAGCGCCCGCCAGCGGGTTGCCGCCCTGCAGGCTCAGGGATATACTAAGGCCAATCTGTACGGCGCCGACACCAATATGCTGGGCGGTTTGAACGTTTTCTACCTCTTGCTGGACGAGCCCGAGGTGTATGGGCTCCCGCTTAACCCGCAGCTCCCCGAACGGAACCTGGTCGCGGACTCGCTCGCCAGCATCGGCGCGGCGGTCGTCCTGGGGCTCTCGGCGATCGTCGCTTTCCGCCGGCGCGGCGCTGTTCCGGCGGAGAAAAAGGAGGATTGAGACCATGCCTGGCGAATTGCAAGCTCCGATGTGGACCTGGTGGATTATCCTGTACTTCTTCCTGGGCGGCGTGGCCGGCGGGGCATACTTCCTCTCGGCGGCGATCGAGCTGGCCGGCGGGCCGGAGGACCGGCCCACGGCGCGCATGGGCTACTACATCGCGTTTCCGCTGGCGATCCTGTGCGCGGTGGCCCTGATCGCCGACCTGGGGGTGCCCCTGCGCTTCTGGCACATGATCCTCTACAGCAACACGCTGCTGCCCACGCCCAAATTGATCTCCCCGATGTCGGTCGGCGCGTACGCGCTGCTGTTTTTCGGACTGTTCAGCTTCCTTTCCTTCCTCGACGCGCTGGTCGAGACCGGCCGGCTGCACTGGGCACCCCTGCGGGAGCGCTACTCGGGGCTCCCGCGCAAGATCTACGCGGTAGTCGGTGGGCTGTTCGGCTTTTTCTTAACCGCCTATACTGGCGTGCTGCTTTCCACCAGCGAGCTGCCCATCTGGGTGAGCAGCCCCTTCCTCGGCGCCCTGTTCGCCGCGTCCGGGGCCGCCACCGGGATGGCGGCGGTCGTGCTGGGGCTGCGGATCACCCGGGCTGGGATCGGCGACAGCCTCCGCAAGCTGCGCCAGGCGGATATCGCCGCCATCCTCTTCGAGCTGCTGCTGCTGGCGGTTTTCCTGGTCTGGCTGGGGAGCCTGGCCCTGCCCCTCCTCACCGGGACCGGCGGGATCCTCCTGATCGCCGGGGTGATCTTCCTTGGGCTGCTCGTCCCGCTCATCCTGCAGCTGGTTGCCCGCCGGCCGGCCGGGTGGCAGGAGAGCCTGGTGGTCCTGGCCGCGGTCTTCACCCTGCTGGGCGGGTTCCTCCTGCGCACCACGATCGTGCTGGGAGGCCAGGGGCTGCTCTAAACAGGGATGGGGATGACGAAGGCGGCGCGTTCCAAACCGGAGGTGCGGGTGGAGAATTTCGCGGGCACGCAAGAAATCGAGGAGGTCCTGCTGGGTCTGGACCTCCTGGCAGGGGAGCACCCCGAGCTGGCGCAGGCCTGCGCCTACTACGGCAGGCTGCTCCCGCTCCTGGCCCGGGCGCAGGTAGGGGTTCCGCCCC
>JAJYJF010000339.1 GCA_021796375.1 Chloroflexota bacterium
ACCGGGAAAATGACCCCGGCAGGCCGCCGGATTGGATCGGGGGCGGAAAGCTGGGCGGGAAGGCACAGGGGCTGGTCGATATCCGCGAGGCCCTCCGCAGGGGGCTGGATCCGGACCAGTTCCCCGGCATCCCAATCGATATCCCCGAGATGACCGTCCTCCGGACGGAGGTATTTGACACCTTTCTCCAGCGCAACCACCTGGAGGAAATCGCCGCTTCCGGCAGCTCCGACCAGCGGATCGCGCACGCGTTTCAGAAGGGCGACCTGCCTTTTGAGGTCCTCGGGGATCTGCGCGCGCTGGTGAACCGCGTCCGCGCGCCGCTCGCCGTGCGGTCCTCAAGCCTGCTCGAGGACGCGCAGGCCGGGCCTTTCGCCGGGATTTACGTCACCAAGATGATCCCGAACAGTCCGTTCGACCCGGATATCCGCTTCCGCCAGCTGGCTGAAGCCATCAAGCTCGTCTACGCGTCCACGTATTTTAAAGCCGCCCGCGATTACCGGCGGGTGATTGGGCGTGAGGACGGTGAAGAAAAAATGGGGGTCATCCTCCAGGAGGTGGTCGGGAAGCGCTATCCGGGCCGCTTCTACCCGGATCTGAGCGGCGTCGCCCGCTCGTACAACTATTACCCCATGTCCCCCGCCCGCCCGGAAGACGGGGTGGTGAGCCTGGCGCTGGGTTTGGGGAAGACGATCGTGGACGGCGGCGCTGCCTGGATCTACTCGCCCGCTTACCCGGAGGTCGACCCTCCCTTTGGTTCGGTCAGAAAACTGCTGTCCGGCACGCAGAGCGAATTCTGGGCGGTCAACATGGGGGAGCCGCCGCAGTACGATCCAACCCACGAGATCGAGTACATGGTCCGGGAGAACCTGACCGTGGCGGAGAAGGACGGTGCGCTGCGCCTGCTGGCCTCCACGTATGACCTGCAGTCGGACCGCCTCTCGATTGGCACCGGGTCAAAAGGCCCGCGGGCGCTGACCTTCGCACCCATTCTGGTGATGAAGGAAGTCCCCCTGAACCAGATCGTGACCTCCCTGCTGGCGGTGGCCGAGCAGTCGCTGGGCGCCCCGGTCGAGATCGAGTTTGCGATGACCTTCGACCCCCACCGCTTCGCTTTCCTGCAGGTGCGCAAGCTGGCGGTCTCCGCTGAAGAAATCACAGTGCTGGAGGAAGAGCTGTCCGGGCCGGAGGTGCTGGCGGCTTCCAGGCACGCCCTGGGCAACGGCGTGGAAGACGGGATCCGGGATGTCGTGTACGTCAGGCCGGATACCTTCGAGCTCAAGCACACCCGCGCGATCGCGCCGGAGCTGCGGCGCATCAACCGCCAGCTTCTGGATCTGAACCGGCCTTATCTGCTCATCGCGATCGGCCGGCTGGGGACCACGGACGAATGGCTGGGGATCCCCGTCCAGTGGGGAGAGGTGTGCGGCGCGAAAGCGGTTGTTGAGGTCGCGCAGGAGAACGCCAGGGTCGAGCTCTCCCAGGGATCGCATTTCTTCCACAATATCGTCAATCTGGGCATCAAGTATTTTATGATGCCTTTCAACGCGCCTTTCCGGCCGGATTGGGGCTGGCTGGGCGAGCAGGAGGTGGTGGAGGAAACCAGGTTCGTGCGCCACATCCGCCTGCAGCAGCCGTTGGGGATCCGGGTGGATGGCCGGACGAGCCGGGGCGTGATCCGCAAGCCCGCCTGAGAGGAAGAACATGGGAGATCCGAACCAACCCATCCACGAGCTGATCCACGAGCTCAAGGAGCGCGCCAAAGAGCTCAACTGCCTGTACGAGGTGCAGGAGCTGCTCGGCCAGCCGGGCCGTCCCCTGGACGAGATCTGCCGCGGGCTGATCGAGAAGCTGCCCTCCGGATGGCAGTACCCCGATTACTGCCAGGTGCGGATCGACCTGCAGGGTCAGGTGTATACCTCGCCACATCTTTTAGAGACAGGGTGGGTGCAGGCGGCAAAAATCCCGGTGCAGGACGAAGTGGTCGGCGAGATCCGCATCTACTACTCCCGGGAGGAGCCTCCCGCGGATGAGGGTCCCTTCCTGAAAGAAGAGCGCAAGCTGATCGATACCATCGCCGAGCAGCTCGGGTTTACCATCCTCCACCAGCAGCTCAAGCGGGTTTTCCAGGAACAGCAGAAGAGCGACGAAGGGCAGCAGCAGGAATGGCAGGTCATCCTGGACCTACTCAAGCGCACCGACCCCGGGCTGCTGATGCGCATCACCCAGAAAATGGTCAACTACCTGATCTGGCATGGGGTGCATGAAGCCGATCACCTCCTGGATCGGATCTGGATGGAGCACCAGGCGCCGGGCGGGCTGCTGGAAACCAACACCCCCTACCAGATGCCGGCCCTGTCGGGCAGCATGGTGCTCACCGACGAGGTGTTCGCGCTCGCCCGGCGCAGCCTGTCTCGCGGGGTGATCCTCGAGAACCTCCAGAAATGGATCAAGGAAGACCGCTCGGGTTTCCTGATCAATACCCTGGTCAGCCCGGGCGCGTCGCTGGCGGAGATTAACGCGGCGGTCGAGCGCTACCATCACCTGTCAGCCCAGGGCATCGAGCTGACCCCACCCCGGGAAAAATATTTCCGCGTGGCGCTGATCCGCCGGATCCTCAACGAAGACCCGGCTTTCCTCCAGGTGGCAAAAAACCACATCCAGATCGACGACTTCAGCGCCTTCATGCGCCGGGTGATTTTCTCGCTGACCAGCCACGGGCGGCTGGGGGGAAAAAGCTCGGGGCTGATCCTGGCCGAGCAGGTGATCAAGCGCTCGGGGGAAGACCGCCCGCTGCTCGACCCGATCAAGACGCCCAAGAGCTGGTATATCACCTCGGACAGCATTTTCCTTTTCGTCAGCTTCAACAACCTGGAAGATATCATCGAGCAGAAGTACAAGGACCTCAACCAGATCCGCCAGGAATACCCGTATATCGTACACCTGTTCAAGAGCTCGCCGCTTCCGCCGGAGATCGTCAAGGGGCTTTCGCTGGCCCTGGACGATTTCCGGGAAGTCCCGCTGATCGTGCGCAGCTCCTCCCTGCTGGAGGACCGCTCCGGGCAGGCTTTCGCCGGGAAATACAAGAGCCTCTTCATCGCCAACCAGGGGTCAAAGGAAGAGCGGCTGGTAGCCCTGATGGACGCTGTCAAGGAAGTCTATGCTTCGATGTTCGGCCCGGACCCCATGGAATATCGCGTGGAGCACGGACTGCTGGACTACCAGGAGGAGATGGGCATCCTGATCCAGGAGGTGGTGGGGATGCGAGCCGGGCGGTATTATTTCCCGGCATTCGCTGGGGTGGCTTTCAGCACCAACCAGTACCGCTGGTCCAGCCGCATCCAGCGCA
>JAJYJF010000009.1 GCA_021796375.1 Chloroflexota bacterium
ATTCCAATTCGATTTCAAGAACGGATCTAGGGTGGCTGATCGCACAACCTGAAAATTCACTGCCTGCGGCGTTAATGGTGATTTTTCCGGGTGGATCAACGCGAAACGTTTTTTCGCGAAAGAGCAACCTGATTTCGGAGCCGGTCCGGGGATGAAGGTGCGATCGGGTGGAAGACCCCTTTAAAATGCGCGGGGACGGCCCCATACGGGATTGGAGCCTGCCACCAGAGCCCGTTCTTCTCGCGGCAGAGTTTTTCAGCCCTGCACCGGGCGCCGGCGGGCCGAAACGTTCGAGGAGGTGAGCTGATATGCTGATTCTTCCGTCGTGGCTGATCGTTTCCGCGCGGGAAAAGCCGCGCCGGGGTTGGGGGGTGCGGGTGGTGGGAAGCCAGATCGCCGACCTCGCCCCGAACCAGACCCTGCGCGAGCGCTATCCCGAAGATGAAATCTGGGAGGCAGCCGGGGACGTGCTTTCTCCGGGTTTCGTGGACGCCCACACGCATCTTTACGGCATTCTCGCGCATGGGATCCCACTGGACAAAGCCCCATCGGGTTTCATGCCCTTCCTGGATGAGTTTTGGTGGCCGCAGGTGGAGAACCGCCTGGACCGCGATATGATCTGCGCGGCGACGGATTACAACTGCTACGCCATGGCCCGCTCGGGGATCACCTCCTTCTACGACTGCGAGGAAGCGCCTAACGCCCTGCCCGGGATCCTCACGGCTCAGGCAGCGGTGGTGCGCAGCCACGGCCTGCGCGGGATTCTGTCCTTCGAGGCAACCCAGCGGTTGGGCGAGGCGAACGGTCAGCTCGGACTGGCCGAGAACGCGGATTTCGCCGCTTCCGCCCGGGAGCAGGGCGGATTGGTCAGCGGGATGATGTGTTTCCACACCACCTTCACCTGCGACGCCGGCTTCATCCGCCGGGCGTACGATCTGGCCGATCGTCTGGGCGTCAAGGTGCATTCCCACTGCTCGGAAGGGACCTACGAGCCAGCTTACGCGCTCGACCATTTTGGGAAACGCCCGGTCGCCTACTATGAAACGCTGGGAGTCCTCGGCGAGCGCAGCCTGCTCTCCCAGTGCGTCCAGATCGACGCGGCGGAGATCGAGCTCCTGGCGCAGCGGAAGGCTTCCGCGACGCACATGCCGCTCTCGAACTGCGAGGTCGGGGGTGGGATCGCCCCGGCCCAGGCGCTGGTCGACGCGGGGGTCACGCTCGGCCTGGGGACGGATGGATATATCACAGATTTCTTTGAGGTGATGCGGGGCGCGTTTTTAATCCATAAAGCCAACCAGCTGAACCCGCAGGTGATGCCCGCCGGTCTGGTCTGGTACCTGGCGACGGAGGGCGGGGCTCGCGCCCTGGGCCTGGAAAATGTCGGGCGGCTTGCTCCGGGCTGGCAGGCGGACATGGTCCTCTTCAAGGCTGATCTCCCGACCCCGCTCGAGGAGCACAACCTGTACGACCAGGCCCTGCTTTACTGCCACCAGACCGATGTCACCGGCACGGTTGTGGCGGGAAAAACGCTGATGCGCGCTGGCCAGGTCGAGGGCGCGGATGCGGACGCCCTGCGCGCTCACTCCCGGGAAGCCGCAGACAGGCTGTGGCGGGGTAAACCGTGATTCGGCGATCGGGATTGATCCAGGCATCTCCAGAACGATCGGAGGATTGAGATGAGTGCTATCAACAGCTTGCGGACGTACCTCCAGGTGCTTGAAAGCGCGGGGCAGCTGAACCGTGTGAAGCGCCCGGTTTCATTGGAGCACGAGCTCGCAAACGTAGCGGCGACCTTTGCGCGCCAGGGGAAGGGCGGGGTGCTGTTCGAACGCCCCCAGGGCTCCGAATGGCCGATCTTTGCCAACGGGGTGGTCAACCAGCACCAGGCTGCCCTGGCGCTGGGCTGCACCGTCGCCGAGGTGAGCGACCGGATGGGAGAAGCGCTGCTCCCGCAGAACGGGATCCAGCCCCAGCGGGTCGAGGAAGCCGCCTGGAAGGAGAACGTCCTGCGCGGGGATGCGGTCGACATCCGCAAGCTCCCAATCCCCACTCACGGTGAGTTCGACGGCGGACCGTTCATCACCGGCGGGGTGACCGTCAGCCGGGACCCGGTGAGCGGGCGGGGAAACCTCTCCTACAACCGCATGCAGGTGCTGGGACCGCATACGTTCGGCTTCAACGTCAACGAATGGCGGCACGTGATGCAGTTTTATAAGGTGCAGCAGGCGAAAAACGAGCCCTTGCCCATCGCAATCGCCATCGGTCTCGACCCGGCGATCATGATCGCCGCCGGATGCCGGACGGACGCGGACGAGCTGACCATCGCCGGGGCAATCCGCGGGGCGCCGGTTCACACCGCGCGCGGGGTGACCACGGATCTGGATATCCCGGCCGAGGCGGAGATCGTCGTAGAGGGATTTCTGGTGCCAAACGAACGCCGCCCGGAGGGGCCGCTGGCTGAATTCCACGGGTATTACGGCGAAATCTGGCAGAGCCCGGTGTTTGAGGTCACGGCGATCTGCTTCCGCAGCCAGCCCATCTTCCAGACCATCATCCCGGGCTGGGCGGAGCACATTTATCTGGGCAACGTGCTGCCCCGCGAGCCGCTCCTGCTCGAGTATGTCCGGCACGTCAGCCAGGGGGTCACCGCGCTTCATATCCCCCCGTATGCGAACGGGTTCATGGCGGTGGTGCAGATCCAGAAAAGCAACCCGGGAGAGCCGAAAAACGTCTGCCTGGCCGCGTTTACCGCGCACGTCAACATCCGGCAGGTGGTTGTGGTGGATCCGGACGTCAATATCTTCGACCCGGCGGACGTCCTGTGGGCGCTGACCAACCGGGTGGAATGGTCGAAGGACGTTTTCATGGTCCCCGGCGCGCAGGGACATGAGATGGATCCAACCTCCGACGAGCGCGGGGTGCAGACCAAGCTCGGGATCGACGCGACCTACAAGCCGGAGCGGCGCGACTACGGGGCCCGCATTCGCTATCCCGAAGTGGACCTCTCGAAATACGTCTGATCTCTGCTCTGATCGCGGGTCCTTGCGAGCAGGCGGGAGGTAGGTTTGAACAGCGGCTCAATTTGAGCGGGACGGTATGGAATATAAGGGTCCAAAACGGAGCGATCCAACCGACTTCGATACCCAACACAAGAAACCGAGGAAAACATGTCTCAAAGAATGGCTCTCTACCTTCAGGATAAGCACCCGATCCAGTACGAGTTAGAAATTGCCAAATACGCTGAAGAGCGCGGTTTCAGCGAAATCTGGCAGGCAGATACGCGCCTGGCGCGCGATTGCGTGGTGATGATGAGCGCGCTTCTCAGCAACACGAAGCGACTGCGTTTCGGGTCCGGCGTGCTGCCGATCTGGACGCGAAACCCGGCCGCGATCGCCGCAACCTGGAGCACGATGTGGGAGCTGGGCGGAAAAGTAAACGGGAGGGGGAGAGTGATGCTCGGGATGGGGGCCTGGTGGGAGCCGATCGCCGGCCGGGTGGGCGTCACGCGCACCAAACCGCTCCGGGCGATGCGCGAGCACGTCGAAGCTATCCGGCAGCTTTTCACCATGCAGGAGGTCACCTACCAGGGTGAGTTTGTCCACCTGGATCGCATCCGGCTGGACGTGGCGTTTGGAGATGCCAGCCCCCGCGATATTCCGATCTATATTGGCGCCACCGGCGATCAGATGCTTGAGATGGCGGGCGAGATTTGCGACGGGGTGGTCCTCAACTACGTGGTCTCCGTGGATTACATCCGCCGGGCGGTTAGCCTGGTGGAAAAAGGCGCCCGGAAAAGCGGCAGAACGCTGAGCCAGGTTGACCGTCCAGAGCTGCTGGTCTGCTGCCTCTCGGACAAGGATCCGGATGCGGCCATGCTGGAAGGCAAGAAGCTGGTTTCGTATTATCTGGCGACCGAGCCCCATATCATGAAGGCTTCGGGCGTCAGCGAAGACCTCCTGGAAAAGGTTCAGTCCATGTTGGGATGGCCGGCGACCGAAGCCGATTACATCCGGGCCAGCAAAATCATTCCCGACGACGTGGTCCGAAACCTGATGGCCGTGGGCACGACAGAGGAATGCCGCGCGAAGGTGAAAGAGTACATCGACGCGGGGGTTACCTGCCCGATCCTGTATCCCATGATGGATGATATCCGGCCGGTCGTGGATGCTTTTGCCGATTGGGGATAAGTCAGGGCTTCACCGGGCTGAATTTCAGCGAGTCGGTCTTGCCCTCAGGCTGCCCGGAGCCGGAGGGCATGCGTTCAGCCGTACCTAACATCCATAGGTGATCCTGGTACAATCGCGTATAATGAGATTTAGAGCGCGAGTCGGATGCTTGGCAGCCGAAATATATAGAACTGGTGAAATCCGGCGGTTAAATCCTGTCATTGGGATATAGCGGAGCGAAATCCTTTATTCTTACGGAGAAGGGGTAGGTCCACCATCTACTCGCTGCAAGAGGTTCGATGGATGATCTCCACAAATGGGTGGGGAGCAGCCCGAGAAACATGCAAGGGAGAGGAAAAAGGAAGATGGTAGAAAAATCGCTGGATCGCCCTACCGTCGGCTCGCGCCTGCGCGAGAAACGCCAGGAAACAGGCATCAGCATTCGCGAGCTGGCCCGCCGGACGGGATTTACGGCTTCATTTATCAGCCAGGTCGAGAATGAAAAGGCCAATGTCTCCCTGGATTCACTGCGCCGGATCGCGGACTCGCTGGGAGTCCAGATCCTGTATTTCTTCACGGACCTGAGCCAGACCGGTCCCGCAGCCTACGAGGGAGCTTTCACCCCGAGCGGCGAGAAAAAGGCCGAAGGCGGGCGGTTTCCGGAGCGGGGTTTACCGCTCATCAAGGCGGACATGCGCCCCAGGCTGTTTCTGCCGGAACCAGGGATCACCTACGAGCTGCTCAGCAGCCGGGTGGATCATAAAATGGAAGCCTTCATGGGCCGGATTATGCCCGGCTCCGGAAACATCGCCAGGCAGCTGCACGTTCCTACCGAGGAGTTCATTTATTGCCTGTCCGGGTCCCTGAAGGTGGGCATCCGCGATCAAGAGTTCACCATGCAGCCCGGCGATTCGGTTTACTTCGCCGGGCAGGACCTCATCTACCTGACCAGCGCGACCGAAACCGAAGAGTCCGTCTGGCTTTCGGTGATTACCCCACCGGCATTCTGAACGACGAAGGGCTGCCGGATCCGTCCGGTGGGCCGGATTGGACCGCCCGCGACGCGAACACGCAATCCGGCGCGGATATCCCGGAAATAAACAATTAAATTGAAGGGCTGCTCGAAAAGTCGGGCAGCCCCTTTTGCTTGCGGGGACCTTCCCAGCCCCAAAGCCTGCTTATTTGGTCGATATCCAGACGCTCTTGAGCTCGGTCACGGCCTCGATCACGGCCTGGCTGTTATCGCGCCCATACCCGCTCTGCTTGTACCCGCCGAAGGGGACATTGGGCGCGAACAGGTCATAGGTGTTCACCCATACCACGCCGGCTTTGATCCGCGCCGAAACGCGGTGGGCGCGGGCCAGGTCCCTCGTCCACAACCCGGCGGCCAGCCCGTAGGTGGTGGCGTTGGCCCGCTCTACCAGCTCGTCCTCGGTGCTGAAGCGGTAAATATTCACCACCGGACCGAAGATTTCCTCCTGGGAGATGCGCGCCCCGTCGGACGCGCCGACAAAGATAGAGGGCGGCAGGTAATACCCTCCCTCCGGGACCGCCGGCGGCGCCAGCCGGTTTCCGCCGGTAAGCAGGCGCGCGCCCTCTTCCTGCCCGGTCTGGATGTAGCCGCAGATCGTCTCATACTGCTTCCCGTCGATGATCGGCCCCAGCTCGGTGGTCAGGTCCATGGCGTTCCCGATGACGGCTTTTCCCGCCATGTCCACGAAACGTTCAACAACGCGGTCGTAGATTGGGCTTTCCACGAACAGGCGCGCCCCGGCCACGCAGCTCTGTCCGGTGTTACCGAAGGCCGCCCGGAAGGCGCCCGGGATGGCCAGCTCCAGGTCGGCATCGGCGAAGATCGCATTGGGGGCTTTGCTGCCCAGCTCGAGCGAGATGCGCTTGATATTGACAGCCGAGCTGCGGATGATCTCCCGCCCCACCGCGGTCGAACCGGTGATCTGCACTTTGTCGATCTGGGGGTGGGCGGCCAGCGCCTGGCCAATCACCGGACCCGGTCCGGTGATGACGTTGAACACCCCCGGCGGGAAGCCCGCTGCGAGGGCCAGCTCCCCCAGGCGCAGACAGGCCAGCGATGCGACGGAGGCCGGCTTGAGGATGACCGTGTTGCCGGTCGCCAGCGCGGGTGAGACCTTCTGCATGGAGTGGATGAGGGGATAGTTCCAGGGGATGATCAGCGCCACCACCCCGACCGGTTCCCGGCGGGTATAGACGAACAGGTTGGGGATCGACACCGGGACGGTCTCGCCCACCAGGCGGCTGGGCCATGCGGCATGGTAGTAAACCTGATTGGCAGCCACCCGTACGTCGATCTGGCGGGTGTGGCTGAGCGGCTTGCCGTTGTCGAGGGTTTCGAGCTGGGCCAGCTCTCCGGCGTGCTCTTCGATCAGGGCGGCGAAGCGGCGCAGCAGCCGCTCGCGCTCCGCGGGTGCGGTCGCGGCCCATTTTTCCGCCGCACCCCGCGCGGCGGCGACCGCCCGGTCTACGTCTTCTACCCCGCCCTGGGCAACTTCAGCCAGCGGCCGGCCGTCCGACGGGTTGATCGACAAAAAGGTCTGGCCGGAGAGCGCGGTTTCCGGCTGCCCGCCGATCAACATTTTCTTCGGCGCCTCCTTCAACCACGCCGTTACACTGGGGTGGATAGGCTCCATGCTCATAGTTTCCTCCGTCTGATGTTAAAAATTCGCTTCGAGCAGCTGGATCAGCTCCGGCACGCTTGCCGCACGGACGTTGTTGCCGAACATGGCCATGCGGGTAGTCTCCTCGGCGATCTGGGGGATATCTTTCTTTAATAAACCCGCCTCGCTAAGCCGGGTCGGCATCCCCAGGTCTTTGAGGAACGCTCGCGACCATTCCGCCAGATCAGCGGGCTGGCTGTCCCCCGGCATCCCGAGGGCATCGCGCAGGGCTTCCCAGCGGTCCGCTGGAATTGCCGGATAGTTAAACGAAAGGGTAGCCGGCAAAAGGACGGCGATCCCCAGCCCGTGGTGCAGGTGGTAGGTGGCGGTAAGCGGACCGCCGAGGGCATGCGCCAGACCCAGCCCGGATTGGTCGAAGGCGATCCCTGCCCACGAGGCTGCCTCGGCCATCGCCTGCCGGGAATCGAGGTCTCTGCCATCCCGCGTGGCTCTCGGCAGGTGGTTGACTATCCTGCGCATGGCTGCCAGGGCGAACACATCCGTGGTTGCCGAGGCGCGCTTCCCGGTGAACGCTTCAATGGCGTGGACCAGGGCATCCATCCCGGTCGCCGCGGTCAGCCGGGGCGGCAGGGAGAGCGCGAGCGATCCATCGATAATCGCGCTGCGGGTAAAGACGAACGGGTGAAGGACTCCCATCTTGAACCCGGTGTGGTCTCCGATCACCGCCACCTTGGTGACCTCGCTTCCCGTGCCAGCGGTGGTCGGGATGGCGATCACCGGGTAAGCGGGACGCTGGAGACTGGTCCTGTGCCATTGAATATCCTCCCAATCGAACCCGGGGTGCGCCAGCAGGATGCCGACCCCCTTGCCGACATCGATCACCGATCCGCCCCCCAGGGCGACCACGTGGGTGGCGGATGCCTGGCGGGCTGCCTCGTAGGCGGGCAGCAGCTCCTGCACGTTTGGGTTGCCCGGGATCTCAGAGTAAACGGTTGCATGGATCCCTTCTCCGTTGAGCTTCTTCAGAAAGGGCTCAACCAGGCCCGAAGCGAGAATGCCCCGGTCGGTCAGCAGCAGTACCTGGGGGATAGGGTCCTTCCCCAGCTCTTGAATGAGGTCAGACGGTGCGTCTCTGGAAAAGATCAGGCGGGTCGGAAAGTAAAATGGTGTTCCCATGCTGGTTCTAGCTCCTTAATCAAAAATCACTGGATGTTCAGAGGTATTTTGGGATGTGTGCAGTAGGGTTTAATTAAATTATACTATCTTTAACAGAACCCTGCCTGCCGCACCGGCGGAACCCCAGCCGGTAAGGACGTTCCCGGCGCATGCGATTGGATTCCTCATTTTGTCATCCCCAGCGTATATACTGGGGATTGCGAGCGCTGGTATACTTGTACCGCTTGAAAGGCTGCCCGCTGCAAACAGATTCTGCAGGGGGGATTTCACTTTATAGGAGTAACGCATTTTGTCCCCAACAGATTCTAAACCGGATCAACCATCCGCCGCAAACAACAAAACCACGCGTGTTCGTTCCGGGCAAAATCCCCGCTCCATTTTATGGGTATCCCTCTTCTGCCTGGCGACGTTCACAATCTACTTTTCAGTTTTCATGGAATGGCTGTTTTTTATCACCAAACCATCTTTCATGGACCCTCTGCCCGTGCTGGAAAAGGTGGGGATCTACCTGCTCGCGAGCTTGCTGATAACCGCCGGCGTTCTGCTGCTGCTCGGAGTCTTGTGGCTGATTAGCCTTTTACCGTTCGTCCGGAGATATTGGAAAATCCTTCTGTACGCAGGCGGGGTGATCCCAGCGGTATTTTTGGCGGTTACTTTTTTGATCCTGATCGACAACTTTACCTACACGGTATTTCACTTCAGCACGCTCACCAGTGAGGGAGCCTGGCGCGGCGTTTACGGCGCCATCTTCGTGCTGATCGCTGCCGGGTGCTCCGCCTGGGTGATTCGCCACCTCTCTCGAAACACCCGGCGGAGACGGCTGGAGGCTGCGATCAAAACCCAGGGACTTGTTGGGGTCGGTATCCTGGCGCTGTCGGTCCTCCTCGGCCTGACCGCGTTTCATGAAGCGGCAGCCAGCCAATCCATCCCCGTCACGGGAACTGCCAAGAACCGGCCGAACATCCTGCTGATCGGCAGCGATGGGCTGGATGCCGATCACATGTCCGTGTATAACACGAAAACCAACACCACCCCATTCCTGCAGGCCTTTTCCCAGCAGACTCTGCTGGCTGAAAATAATTTCCCCAACGCGAACGAGACCGCCGGCTCACTCGTTTCTCTTTTTACTGGCAGGCTGCCCACCGCAACCCGGACTCTCTATCCCCCGGATATTTTGAAGGGAAATGACGCTTTCAAACATCTCCCTGAAATCTTGAAGAGCCAGGGGTATTACAACGCGGAAATCAGCGTCGATTATTACGCGGACATGACCAACCTGAACATGCAGGAAAGCTTCGTCACGGTGAACGGCCGGTCGACGACCCTGGGCAGCCTGTATACCCTTTCCCGCAGGGTCATCCCCGAAGATGCTGCCTATTTCCTCTCCACCGTGGCCAAAGGCGCAACGGACCGGCTGGCGCAGATCTTCTACGTCTACACGGTGTCGAACCCATATTCTGAGGTCACCCTGCCCCTGGAGACCACGACCGACCAGGACCGGGTGAACGAGCTGATGAATCTCTTCCGGACGATCCACCAGCCCCTGTTCGTTCACGTTCATATGATGGGAACCCACCTGGACAAATGGGATACCTACGACCAGGCGATCACTGGCTTCGACGGCTATATGAAAGAGGTGATCGCGGACCTGACGCAGATGGGAAAGCTGGAGAATACGGTCATCATCGTTTACACGGACCATGGATTTACGGATGTGACGAACATGCGCATCCCCCTGATGATTCGCTTCCCTCACGAACAGTACACCGGCCAGATCACCCATAACACGCAGAACCTGGATATTGCCCCGACGGTCCTGGATTACCTGGGCATCACGCCGCCGAAATGGATGACCGGGCAGTCGCTGATCGCGGGCGAGCCGGACGCGCTGCGCCCGATTTTCTCCGCCGCGCCCAACTACCGGACGGGAAATACGAAGAACGAGCTCCAGCTGGATGAGAGCAAGATCAAACCGCCTTTCTACCAGTTTGGAACCATCGGGGTGCTCGTATGCCAGAAGTGGTTTGCCCTGGATACATCGCAGCTCTCCTGGACCGAGGGGATCGTCGAAGACTATCCCACCCCGTGCGATGAGAACAGCCTGCCAACCGACAGCCAGGCGCACCAGCTCGTGTATGCCCAGCTGGCCAGGGATGGGTTCGATCTCTCCGGGGTCGATTTGAACCTCCAGGGAAGCCTTCCTGGGCTCACGCTGGTGGGGCTGCCGGGGACCGCGGGCCAGTAGGCGCGGGGTGCGGCAGGGCCGGTATGGCCGGCCCGCAAACGACAGAAAAACCTCTGGCGGGTGTGGTTCACCTGCTAGAGGTTTTTGATTGGAGCGGGCGATGGGAGTCGAACCCACGATATCTTGCTTGGGAAGCAAGCGTTCTACCACTGAACTACGCCCGCGGACTGCTTTTTGCTGCGCGAATTATACTATAAAAGCTCCGGCTAGATACCGGAGAACTGTAAAATTTATGATTTACGCTGCAGCAGCCGGGAGGAAAGATCGAGGAGCGCATCCGTGAGATCGGACGGCTGGGCGGCATCGTGCAGCGCATCCAGCGCCAGGCGGGTCAGGCGGTCGGCGGTCTGCTGCGTATAGTCTTTCGCCCCTTCGCGGGCCAGCAGCGCGGCGACCTGCTCAGCTTCGGGTGGGGAAACGGGTCCTTGCGCCCAGCGCTTCGCGAATTCTTCGCGGCGCGCGAGACCGTACAGCACCGGAAGGGTCTTCTTCCCGGAGACCAGGTCGCTCTCAGTCGATTTTCCGGTCAGGGCAGCATTTCCCCACAGTCCCAGCCAGTCGTCCAGCACCTGGAACGCCAGGCCCAGGTAGCGGCCGAATTCCTCGAATTTCGCCACCTGCCGGGCAGGGGCGCCGCCTATCAGGCTGCCGAGGCCGGTGCAGGTCTCCAAAAGCGCGGCGGTTTTTCCTTCGACCATCGGCCAGTAATCGTCGACGGCCAGCTCCCCGCAGGTTTCGTAAGCCATGTCTAGGTACTGGCCGCGGGTCAGATTGAGACAGGCTTTTTCAAGCCGGGTGTAAGCCTGGAGCGCCAGGACGGGTGAAGCGGTCTTCTCCAGGCGTGAGAGGGCGAAGTAGGCCAGCGTGTACATCGCGTCGCCGGCGTTGATCGCCTGGGCGGTTCCCCATTTCGTCCACACGGTAGGCCGGCCGCGGCGGACCCGGCTCTGGTCCTGGATGTCGTCATGGATGAGCGAAAAATTATGGATCAGCTCGACGGCAGCCGCGGCCGGGAGGGCAGCGGTCCAATCGCCGCCCGCCGCCCCCGCGCTGAGCAGCACCAGCAGCGACCGGATTCGCTTTCCCTGCGCCTCGGGGCCGGCGCCATCGCCTTCCCATCCCAGATGGTAGGCGAACATCGCGCCCATCTCAGCGGTCTGGGCATCCCCGGCGTCATGCAGCACGGAGCGCAGCTCGGTCTCTATCTGAGGCTGCATCCGCTTGATCCATTCGTCCAGGTTCATGGTCATCCCTTAATCGGTGTTGCTTCTCAGGTCGAGCAGGTGAATCCCGCGCAGGGCGTTCAAATTGGCCGCGCCGCAGGCAAACATCGCGATGCGGATCTCCTGGGTGATCTCGGCGGCCAGCTCCAGGGTTTTCTCCAGGGAGACCGCCGCGGTCTTCAGGAAGGGTCCGGCTATGCCGCCCAGGTTTGCGCCCAGGGCGATGCATTTGGCAATATCAACCCCATCTCGCAGGCCGCCGGAGGCGAAAACTGGCAGGTCCGGGGCGGCGCGGCGGACCAATTTAACCGATTCGGCGGTTGGGATTCCCCACCGGCGGAAGGCGCCCGCGATCCGCGCCCGGCTTTCGTCCGCCGCCCGGTACATCTCCACCTGCGACCAGGAGGTCCCTCCGGCCCCTGCGACGTCGATCGCGGCGGCTCCGGCTTCAACCAGATCGGAAGCCAGGTTTTCCGAGATCCCCCAGCCTACCTCTTTGATGATTACCGGGACGGAGAGCGCGGCGCAAACGCTCTCGATCTGCTTCAACAGTCCCGCAAAATGGGTGTCTCCTCCGGGCTGCAGGGCTTCTTGCAGCGGATTCAGGTGAAGGATGAGCCCATCGGCTTCAACCAGCTCGACCGCCCGGCGGCATTGTTCCACGCCGTATCCGTAATTCAGCTGGATGGCTCCCAGATTGGCGAACAGGAGGATGTCCGGGGCAGCCTTCCGGACCTGGTACGTACCCGCAGCCGATGGGTCCTCGATCGCGGCGCGCAGCGACCCCAGACCCATGGCGAGCCCGGCAGCCTGCGCGGTCCGGGCAAGGATCGCGTTGATCTCCGCAGCTTCCGCGATCCCACCGGTCATGGAGGAGATCAGCAGGGGGGCTTTCAGGCGCCGCCCGAAGAGCTGCAGGCCCGGGTCCACCTGCTCCAGGTCGAGCTCGGGCAGCCCCTGGTGGATGAACTGGTAGCGCTCCAGGCCGTTGGTGAGCCCCGACTGAACATCCTCGGTAATATTAATGCGAATATGATCCGATTTGCGGCTGCTGATCGGCGTACCTTCGCCCATGGTTGTGTGTTCCTTTCTATAGCCCAATCTTACCTGGAGGGGGAAGACCTGTCAAACTTCCGGCAAGATGTGATCTTGACAAGCACGGCAGGCAAGATAAAATTCAGCAAAACCAGACTCGGACGTAAGGAGACTCCCATGGCTGACACAGTCGATGAAGTAAAAGCCGTTATTATCGATGTCCTGAAGATTGACGATGAAAATATTAATATGGATACCCGGTTCATCGAGGATCTGCGCGCCGATTCGATGGACCAGTTCTTTTTGATCGACGGCTTTTGTGAAAAATTTGGGTTGAACATTTCCGACGAAGACGCGCGGGAGATCAAGTCCGTCGGTGACGCCGTGCGGTATATCGACAGCCACAAAGCCTGAGCCGGTTATCCTCCACCGAGAATAAATCGGGCGCAGAAAACCGTTTTTCTGCGCCCTTTCCGTTTAAGCCGGCTGGCTGGTACCCGGTCAGTCGGCCATCATTTCGGCGATCTCTTCCGGGTGGTGGGCAACCCGCACGCCGGCGTTCTCCAGCGCCCGGACTTTATCCGCGGCCAGGCCGGAACCGCCTTCGACGATGGCTCCCGCATGGCCCATTCGCCTCCCGGGCGGGGCGGTTTGCCCGGCGATGAAGGCGACGACGGGTTTGGTCATCCGGTTGGCGATAAAATCAGCCGCCTTTTCTTCGTCGCTGCCGCCGATTTCCCCGATCAGGACCACCCGGTCGGTGTGGGCATCGGCTTCGAATAACGCCAGCACATCCACGAAATTCATCCCCTTGACCGGGTCGCCCCCGATCCCCACGCAGGTGGAAGAGCCCATCTTCCGCTGCCTGAGCGCGTCAAGCACCTCGTAGGTGAGCGTGCCGGAGCGCGATACCACGCCGACATTGCCCGGGATCGCGATATTCCCCGGGATGATGCCGACTTTTGATTCACCCGGGGTGAGCAGCCCCGGGCAGTTGGGGCCGATCAGCTGGATTTTCCGGCTGTCCAGGTAGCTGCGAACCCGCATCATATCCTGGACGGGGATGCCTTCGGTGATGCAGACGATGAGGGGAATGCCCGCATCCGCAGCCTCGAACATCGCGTCCGGCGCGCCGCGGGCGGGGACGAAGATCACGGTGGTATTCGCCCCGGTGGCCTCGACGGCCAGCTTCATCGAATCAAATACGGGGATTTTCCCATCCAGAACCCATTCGCCACCTTTCCCGGGGGTGACCCCGGCGACCACGGAGGTCCCGTAGGCGATCATCTGCTGGGTATGAAAAAAGCCATCGTGACCGGTGATGCCCTGGACGACCACGCGGGTGTTGCGATTGATCAGGATGCTCATCTTTCCACTCCCTTCGCGGCGGCGACGGCTTTTTTGGCTGCATCGGTCAGCGTTTCTGCCGTGATCATATCTGCTTCGGCCAGGAGCCGGCGGCCTTCCTCGGCGTTCGTACCAACCAATCGAATTACCATGGGAATATTCGGCTTCACCTCGGCCAGAGCGGCCAGAATCCCGCGCGCCACCTCATCGCCGCGGGTGATTCCCCCAAAAATATTGAACAGCACGGCCTTTACATGCGGGTCGCTCAGGATGATGCGCAGCGCCGCGGCGACTTTATCCGCGCCCGCGCCGCCGCCGATATCCAGAAAGTTAGCCGGTTCGCCGCCGTACAGCTTGATGATATCCATCGTGGCCATAGCCAGGCCGGCGCCGTTGACCATGCATCCGATTTCGCCGTCTAATTTAATGTAGGTTAAGCCGTACTTGCGGGCTTCGATCTCCGCCGCGGCCTCGGAATCCAGGTCGCGCATCTCGGCCAGCTCGGGGTGGCGGAACAGGGCGTTATCATCGATCACCATCTTGCCGTCTAATGCCATCAGCCTTCGATCTGAGGTGATCACCAGCGGGTTGATTTCTGCCAGGGAGGAGTCCGTCTCCGTGAATGCGTTCCAGAGCCCGCGCGCGATTTCACCGAACGAGCGCCAGGCCGAGCGCGGCAGGTCGATCGCGGCGGCGATATCCCTCGCCTGGTAATCGCGCAGGCCAAGGAGCGGATCGATATACACCCGGACGATCTTTTCTGGGGTTTTAGCAGCCACTTCCTCAATATCGACCCCACCTTCGGAGGATGCCATCATCACCGGCCGGTTGCTCGCCCGGTCGTTGGTAATCCCGATATAGATTTCTTTCTCGATGCTGGCCGCTTCGTCCACCAAAACCTTGCGCACGGGGAGACCCTTCAGCTCCATCGCCAAAACTGCGGTGGCGAGCTCCTCGGCTTCTTTCGGGTTGCGCGCCAGGCGGATACCGCCCGCTTTCCCGCGCCCTCCGACCAGAACCTGAGCTTTGACCACCACGCGCGATCCGAGCTCTTCGGCGATCTGTTTTGCTTCGCTGGCTGTCGCGGCTACCCGCCCGCGCGGGATCGGAATGCCATATTTCGAAAAAATCTGTTTCGATTGGTACTCTTGCAGCTTCATCTCACCTCCCCTGACTCCGACCTGAGCTCCGGAACACCGCGTTCCGGTTACCCCTCCGGCCTGATTATACCAAAGTGCGTTTCGCGGAGAAAAACCGGGTCCTTCGCCTCCCGGCCAGTGCCATATAAAAACCGGGGCAGGAAGCTGTTTTCCGCCCCGGTCCGAAGTGCCCAACCCCTGACTCAGCCTTTCAGAAATGAGTCCAGTGCATCGCGGCTGATGCGGTAGCTGTTTCCGATTTTTCGAGCCTTCAAGTCTCCGGACTGGATGGATGCCATAACGTCTTCTTCTGAAACGCGCAGGACCGCGGCGGCTTCAGAGGGCGTCATGATGTCCATCCCCGTCCCGGCTGGTGCCGCGCCGCCTTGAGGGGCGGCTGGTTGGGCTGGCGCGGCTTGGGCTGCTCCCCCGCCGGCCATCCCCGAAAGGGACTGGTTGATGATATTCCCGATCCCCATCCCCGCGCCGATGCCGGCCGTCAGTCCGGCCCCGCCGCCGGGATTGCGGGCAGCTTCGCGGAGCGCGTCGGCTGCCTGGAGCTGGGTGTAAACGTTCATGTCTAACATGCCCATCGCGCGCAGCTCTTCGGCCGATTTATCCGAGGGCTTCAGGTTGCCTACGTAGAAAGACTTCAACGTCAGGCCGATGGCAGCGAAATCATCCTGGACCTTTGCCCGGACGCCGGACCCGATCTCCTCGGTCAGCGCGATCAGCTGCACAACGCTGTTCTTTGCAGCCAGCTCGCCAAGCAGGTCCTGCAGCTTGGAGAGCAGCATCGTCCGCAGCCGGTTCTCGATATCCGCCATGCGGTAAAATCCCTGGGCGCCGACGATCTGGGTGACGAACTGCTGCGGATCGTGAATCTGGATGCTGTAGCTGCCAAATCCCTGCAGCAGCGCGACGCCCAACCCCATCCCCGGGTTGCGGACGATGATGGGCTGCGGCGTTCCCCATTTAAGGTCCGCAAATTCTTTCATCGCGACGAAGTAGACCTCCGCGGTGAATGGCGTGCGGTCGTTGAAAGCCTTGCCGATAAAGTTGATCAGCAGGGGGACGTTCGCCGTCACGAGGGTGTGCCTGCCCGGCTCGAACGTGTCCAGGGCCTTGCCATCCCTGAAAAAGACCACGCGCTGGGATTCACGGACGATCACCTGGGAGCCGATCCGCAGGTCAGCGGGTCCGGTTTCAGGAAAACGGTGGACCAGCTCATCGGCCATTTCGCTTGGATATTCAACTACATCAAAGATCCTTGCCATGTCTGAGTCTCCGTATGGTTGATTTCGGAGCCCGGTGGAATTCTACCGGGAGAGAAAGCGATTTATGCCCTGGTTTACTGGGCCTGGCCGGATTGTGGTCCCGCCACGGAACGACCCTGCAGGATTTCAAGCCGGGTTTCATAGGTTTCCACGCATTTACGGGCCACGCTGGTCAGGTTGCGGATGGCGGCGGGCAGCCCATCCGTTCCAATCGATGTTTCCACATTGTCGATCGCGTGGCTGGTGGTGTCAACGAGTTCAAGCATGGCGTAATCATACTGGTAGATCTGGGCCAGCTCCGCCTCGTTCACTTTTGCCGCTTCGAACCAGCCCGAATATCCGTACGCG
>JAJYJF010000340.1 GCA_021796375.1 Chloroflexota bacterium
TCTCGCCGCTTGCGGTACACCAGGCAGGTGCGCCGCAGGTGCGCCTGGTAGCTGCCGACGGTCACGTAGGCTTCGATCGCGCGCTGGTACAGGTTGGAGGTGGCCAGGTCGTTGATGTGCTTGGCCGCCACCAGGGCCTCGTAGATGGGTCCCTCAGCCGCCAGGAACCCGACGCGCAGGCCGGGCATCAGCATCTTCGAGAAAGTGCTGACGTAGATCACCCGCCCGCCCGGATCGAGCGATTTGAGCGCCGGGAGGGCGCGCCCGTCGTAGCGCAGGTCGCCGACGTAATCGTCCTCGAGGATGGGGATATTGTACCGGTCGGCCAGGGCGATCAGCTGGTGCCGGCGCGGCAGGCTCATGCAGCTGCCGGTCGGGTTGTGGAAATTGGGGATGGTGTAGATCAGCCGCGGGTGGTGAAGCTGGAGCAGTTTTTCGAGCTTTTCCACCTGCATGCCGTACCGGTCGACCGGCGCCCCCACGAGCTTGAGCCGGTTCAGGCGGAACAGGTCCAGCGCGTTGCTGTAGGTGGGGTTTTCCACCAGGATGGCGTCGCCGGGCTTGAGCAGCAGCTGGCAGACCAGCGCCAGGGCCTGCTGGGAGCCGGCCGTGATCAGGATCTGCTCGGGGAGGGTCTGGATGCCCTGGGAAGCCAGGATGTGCGCGATCGTGGCCCGCAGGGGAGCGTAGCCGTTGATCTCGCCGTAATCCAGGGCGGCTTGCCCGTCCCGGCGCATCACCGCCTGGATCGTCTTGCGGAAATCATCCACCGGGAACAGCCGCGAATCGCCGATCCCCTCCCGGAAGCTGATCAGGTTGGGAGGTGCGCCGCCCCCGGCGGGGCCGGGCGCAGGCAGGTGGGCCGGCTTTTTCAGCACGTCGAGGATGTCGTCCTGCCAGAGCGGCCAGACGGTGTCTTGCTCTTTCTTGGGCAGGGAAGGCACGGAGGGGGGAACCTGGACGAAGGTCCCGCTGCCGACCCGCGAGTAGGCCAGCCCATCCGAGATCAGGTCCTGGTAGGCAGTCTCGACGGTGATGCGGTTGACCCCCAGGTCTCGTGCGAGCTGGCGGGTCGCGGGCAGGCGGGTTTCCGGGGCCAGGCCGCCGGAAAGGATCCCGTGGCGCAGGTGGTCTTCGATCTGCTGGTAGAGCGGGATTTCGCTGCCGAAATCGATCGGGATTCGCATGAAGCCTCCCCTGGATGGATTGGTACGACTACTATACACCGGTTTGCGCGCACCCAATAGGTCCAATCTGGTAAAATATCCTCCAATCCAGCGTATTGGCCCGGTTGATATTGGCGGGAATTGGATCTGTAAATCGGGCCAGTTTCTGAATAAAATAGCAGCAATATTTTCCGGAAAACAGCGTCCGGGATAAAAATTGGAGGAAGATCGTTTATGGACGAGCAGATTGGGACGTTTGGTGTGAAGAAGGGGCTGGCGCAGATGCTGAAGGGCGGGGTGATCATGGACGTGGTGACCCCCGAGCAGGCCAAGATAGCCGAGGACGCCGGGGCGTGCGCGGTGATGGCCCTGGAGCGAGTGCCGGCCGATATCCGCGCCCAGGGTGGCGTGGCGCGCATGTCGGACCCGGAGCTGATCCTGAAGATCATGGATGCGGTCAGCATCCCGGTGATGGCCAAGTGCCGCATCGGGCATTTTGTCGAGGCCCAGATTCTGGAAGCTCTGGGGGTGGACTACATCGACGAGTCGGAGGTGCTGACCCCGGCCGACGAGGAGCACCACATCTTCAAGCATGCCTTCCGGGTGCCGTTTGTGTGCGGGTGCCGCAATCTGGGCGAGGCGCTGCGGCGGATCGGGGAGGGGGCGGCCATGATGCGCACCAAGGGCGAGGCCGGGACCGGGGACGTGGTCGAGGCGGTGCGGCATGCCCGCACGGTGCTGGGAGCCATCCGCCAGCTGGAGAATATGCCCGAGGAGGAGCTGATGGCCTTCTCCAAGGAGCAGGGCGCGCCCTACGAGCTGGTGGTGGACACGCGCAAGCTCGGGCGGCTGCCGGTGGTGAACTTCGCGGCGGGGGGCATCGCCACCCCGGCGGATGCGGCGCTCCTGATGCAACTGGGCGTGGATGGGGTCTTCGTGGGCTCGGGGATCTTCAAGAGCGGGGATCCGGCCCGGCGGGCCAACGCCATCGTGCAGGCGGTGACCCACTACCAGGACGCTCACATCCTGGCCGAGGTCAGCCGGGGGCTGGGCGAGGCGATGGTGGGCCGTTCGGTGGGAGAGCTGACCGAGGGTGAAAAGCTGGCCGGCCGGGGGTGGTGACATGCGGGTAGGCGTGCTTGCCCTGCAGGGGGATTTTGCCGAACACCTGGCGATGCTGGAGAAGCTGGGCGCCGAGGCAGTCCCCGTGCGGCTGCCGGAGGACCTGGAGGGATTGGATGGGCTGATCCTCCCGGGCGGAGAATCCACCACCATCGGCCAGCTGGCCGAGCGCTGGGGGCTGGTAGAACCCTTGCGGGCGTTCGGGAGCGAGAAGGCGGTGTGGGGGACGTGCGCCGGGGCGATCCTCCTCTCGCGGGACGCGGGGCGCAAGCAGCCCCTGCTGGGACTGATGGACATCCGGGTGGCGCGCAACGCCTTCGGGCGCCAGGTGGCCAGCTTCGAGGCGGATTTAGCCGTGCCGGACCTGGGGGAGACGCCCTTCCGGGCGGTGTTCATCCGCGCCCCGTCCATCGAGGAAGTGTGGGGGCAGGCGCGGGTGCTCGCCCGGCTCCCGGATGGGCGCATCGTTGCCGCCCGGGAAGGCCGGCTGCTCGCGACCGCCTTCCATCCCGAGCTGACCGGCGACGACCGCTTCCACCGCTATTTTCTCGAGATGGCCGCTCCCCCGGATGGGTCAAAACCCGGATGATAGGGCCGCTTTCCGGGTGCCGCCGGTCTCGCGCTGTTCGCGCCGCTCCCCGATGTTAAAAAGGAGCGGCGTTCTTATTTGGGTGGATACACTTGGCGAAGTTTCCTGTATAATCATTAAAGAAATCCCTGTATAAATCCCAATTTATCGTTTTACCCGTAACGATCCTTACCGTCACACAAACCAGGGGGCACGTTCGGCTTGTGCAGAAAGGAGCTCACGGCTGGAAATTTTTGTCTCGATGCGGTTTTCGCACCGCAGGCCGAGGACAAGCACTGTCCTCTCGCTTTGATCCGTCCGGAATGACCTGGATTTCCTGAAACGCAAAAAAACGAATGGGAGGGAAAATGCGCACGAAAATCTGGATCACATTGGTAATCACCACGGTATTTATTCTATCCACCGTTTGGGCAGCAGTCCCAGGCGTACAGGCGGCAGGGAAGCCGGCCGCCGCCTCGTTCA
>JAJYJF010000341.1 GCA_021796375.1 Chloroflexota bacterium
GTTCGACACCGATCCGGCCGGGATCCTCTCGGATGCCTACGACATGGTCTGCAACGGCTACGAGCTGGCTTCCGGATCCATCCGGATCCACCGGCGCGACATCCAGTTTAAGATCTTCCAGCTGCTCGGCCTGAAGGATGAAGAGATCCAGGCCAAGTTCGGCCACATTCTCGAGGCATTCGAGTTCGGGGCGCCGCCGCACGGCGGCATGGCCCCCGGAATCGACCGGTTCGTGATGCTGCTGGCCGACGAACCCAACATCCGCGAGGTGATCGCCTTCCCCAAGAACCAGGCCGCGCGGGACGTGATGGCCGATGCGCCCTCGCCCGCCGAGCCGAAGCAGTTGAAAGAGCTGCACATCCGCGTCGCCGAGCCCGAGGCGGAGAAAAAGGCCTGAAAAACGAAGCTGCGCTCAGGACGCTGAGGTGAAAAATATAGCGAGTTACTCCCCTGGCGCCCTGAGCGGATTCATTTTCTTCCGATGAGTGAGAGCGAGGTTATCTCCAGCACGCCAGCGCCGCGCACGCGGACCAGCCTGGCCGCGGACCTGCGCCAATGCGGCCTGCGGGCCGGGATGGCCGTAGCTCTCCATTCCTCTTTGAGCTCGTTGGGCTGGGTTTCCGGCGGGCCGGTCGCCGTCGTCCAGGCGCTGATGGACGTGCTGACCCCGGAAGGCACCCTGGTCATGCCGGCCCATTCCGGGGATTACTCCGACCCGGCAAAGTGGACGAACCCCCCGGTTCCAGAATCCTGGGTGCAGGCCGTGCGCGACAGCATGCCTGCCTATGACCCATGCTATACCCCGACCCGGGGGATGGGGCAGATTCCGGAGACCTTTCGCAATTTTCCGGGCGTTCTGCGCAGCAGCCACCCGGCGGTTTCCTTCGCCGCCTGGGGAAAGTACGCCTCCGTCATTACCGCGAACCATTCGCTGGAATACTGCCTGGGGGAAAACTCTCCGCTCGCCCGCCTGTATGACCTGAATGCCTGGGTGCTGCTGGTCGGGGTCGGGTACGACCGCAATACCGCCCTCCACCTGGCCGAGTACCGGGCGGTAAATCCGGCTCCGACGATCGAGGGAGCGCCCGTTTTTGAAGACGGCCGGCGCGTGTGGAAAAATTATCCCGACATCGAGGCCAACTCGGATATCTTCCCCGAGATCGGCGCGGACATGGAATGGGAGAGCAACCGCGTCCTGTTTGGGGAGGTGGGCAGCGCCCAGGCGCGCCTGTTCCGCATCCGCGAGGCGGTCGATTTCGCCGTCGCCTGGCTGGACCGCCAGCGGGCAAACCCGCAAACCTGAATTTTCAAAATATCATGGGATAGCACCGGGGCCGCTCGCGCGGTTCCAGGTGCTTTTACCTGCGCGAGCGGCCCCGGGCCGATCTATCTGCACTCCCCTGGCTCTTGCAGCGGATAACCCATCCGCCGCCACTGGCGGACCCCGCCGCGCAGGCTGTACGCCTCGATGCGCTTGCGCCGCAGCAGCCTGACCACCGGCCGGCTGCGGTGCCCGGTTAGGCACAGCGCCACGACCGGGGTTTCCGATTCGACCGGGAGCTTCTCGAGGGAGCCGGGCAGCTGGGTGACCGGCGCGTGCCAGGCAGTCCCGATCGTCCCCGAGCAGTACTCGGCTTCCGTGCGCGCGTCAACCAGCTGCAGCGGCTTGCCGGATTCCAGCCAGGTTTTCAAGGTTTCGGGAGAGATCTCGGGCACTCTCCCGAACCAGAACCACCAGGGAACCGTCAGCTTCACTGAAGTTCGGCTTCCAGGATCGTGATCGTGTGCTCGACCGGCGCGACCTGGCGGATCATGGCAATCGCGCCGCAGTACTTCTCGTCCGAGAGCTGGACGGCCCTTTCGACCGCCGCCGGGTCGAGGCGCTTCCCGGTGACCACGTACTCGATCTGCAGGTGGGTGAACACCTTGGGATGCTCGGTCGCCCGTTCGGCGTGGACCTTGACTTCCAGGCCGGTAACATCCTGGCGCTTCTTTTGCAGGATGGAAATCACATCCATAGCCGTGCAGCTCACCACGCCGATGGCCAGCAGCTCGAACGGGGCGAAGCCTTTTCCTTCTCCGCCCACCGCTGGTTCGGAGTCGAGCGGGAGATGGTAGCCCCGATCCGCCGTGCCGTCAAAGGCCATCTTCCCTTGCCAGGTTACTTTCGCATTCATCGTACCGTCTCTCTCGTTTTTTTCGTGAATCCGGTTGAGAAACCGGTCTGATCCCGGTCCGCCCGGGCCGGGAGGCTACGCCCCCTGGCTCGTCTCAGCTTCCTGAATGGCGCGCCGGATCTCATCCAGCAGGTAATCTTCCGGGTAAGCTCCGACCACCGTTCCGAGCCCCTCGTTGATGGTGGTCTGCGGCACCCCAGATACCCCAAACCGGTCGGCCAGCTCAGGAAACTCGTATACCTCGACCATATCCGCCGTGATCAGCGGGTTTTCCATTGCCATCTGGTGAGCGAGCACCACGGCTCGCGGGCAGTACGGTCAGGTAGGGGTGATAAAAACTTGCAGGTGGACGGGGGTTTTGATCTCCTGCAGAGAGCTCACGGTCTCCGGATTCAAGCCCGAGCTCTGTGCCGAGACCATCACCAGGTCGTTCACCAGGGTGGTGAACTCATGCCCGGAAGGGATGCCGTAAAAGCGGATGCCGAAATCTACGGGGGTATCCGCGGGTTTCGCCACGATCGCAAACCCGGGCGCTTTGTCGATGCCGTAGCTCGCGGCGAGATCCCGGTCCGCATCCAGGTCGTGGACTTCCAGCTGGATCTTCTCCGACAGGCCGGTCACCTCTTCCAAAAGCTGCTGGGTGGATTCGCAGTATTCGCAGTTCGCCTTGCTCGAAAACAAAACCACATCGACTGGGGACTGCATTTCTTTAAATACTTCGCGAACCCGATTGTGATTGTCTTCATTTAGTAATGGTGCCATTCAGCTCTCCTCTCCGGCTCATCGCGCGGTTTCAATGTCCTCACCGGCTGGATCAGCGCCGGAGTGGGTCTTTCTCCTCAGATTTAAGAAAATCGTCCAGATTCAACCTGGCGTACAACCGGGCGCGGACTTCCTCGGGAACATCCTCGCCCTGGGCAGTCATCCGGTAAAGGTCGATGGTTTTTTTCAGGGTGTTGACCACCACCTGGCAGTTTTCGCATTCATCCAGGTGGCGTTCCAGCTCGACGCACAGGGCGTCATCCAGGGTGCCGTCGACATAATCCGACAGGCTCTCCACCAGTTGCTCACAGTTCGAAGGCTTCTTCATGGTCGCTTGGTCTCCACCATCCGCTCGCTATAATAGCCTGATAATTGATCCCGCAGGTTCAA
>JAJYJF010000342.1 GCA_021796375.1 Chloroflexota bacterium
GCCATGCTGGGCAGGTTCTACGCCATCTGCAACTGCTGCAGCTGCTGCTGCGGCGCCATGCAGGCGCAGCGCCAGGGAACGCGGATGCTGGCGGCTTCGGGATACCGGGCCGAGGTGGACCCGGATGCCTGCCAGGCGTGCGGATCCTGCGAGCAGGTCTGCCAGTTCGAGGCAATCTCCGTCGGGATCACGGCGCAGGTGGACCTGGCCAAATGCATGGGCTGCGGGATCTGCGTGAACCAGTGTGAAAACGAGGCCCTCCACCTGGAACGGGTGGAGGGTGAGGAACCGCTCGAGATCGGCGCGATGATCGAGGATTTCCACCGCAGCCTGGTGGGCGCCTGATCGCCCCGGCGGCGCGCGAAAGACGCGAATGAAAAGCCCCGCCGGGTTTCGCGGCGGGGCGGGGGAGGCTGCGGCTAGGCTCGTTCCAGGGATGGGCCTGCCATTCGCACCTGCTCGCTGACCTCGCTGGCGAACTGGGTGAAATTCTCGCTGAAGCGGGCGATGAGCTTCTGGGCCTGCAGGTCGTACTGGGCCGGATCCGGCCAGGTCTTGCGCGGGTCCAGGAGGTCGCTCGGGACGCCCGGGCATTCGACCGGGATATCCAGCCCGAAATAAGGATCCCGGCGCGTGGGGATCGAATCCAGCTGCTGGTTGAGCGCGGCGCGGACCATCGCGCGCGTCGCGGGCAGCGCGATGCGCTCCCCCACGCCGTACGGGCCCCCGGTCCAGCCGGTGTTCACCAGCCAGACGCGCGCCTGGTGGCGCGAAATCTTCTCCCCCAGCAGGTGCGCGTACACATTGGGGTTTAAAGGCAGGAAGGGCGCCGCGAAGCAGCTCGAGAAGGTGGCTTCCGGATCCGTGCCCAGGCCTTTTTCCGTCCCCGCCAGCTTGGAGGTGTAGCCGGAGAGGAAGTAATACATCGCCTGCTCCGGGGAGAGGCGGGCCAGCGGCGGGAGCACCCCATACGCATCGGCGGTCAGGAAGAAGATATTGTTGGGGTGACCGGCCCGTCCTTCGGGGACGGAGTTGGGCACGTATTCGATGGGGTAGGCGGCGCGGGTGTTCTCGGTGATCGAGCCATCCGAAAAGTTCACCTTGCGGGTCACCGGGTCGACGCAGACGTTTTCCAGGACGGCCCCAAACCGGCGCGTCGAATCGTAGATCATCGGCTCGAGATCCTTGCGCAGCTTGATCGTCTTGGCGTAGCACCCGCCCTCGAAATTAAACACGCCGTCTTCCCCCCAGCCGTGCTCATCGTCGCCGATCAGCCGCCGGTCGGTATCCGAGGAGAGGGTGGTCTTGCCGGTGCCGGAAAGGCCGAAGAAGAGGGCGACATCGCCCCCCTCGCCGACGTTGGCGGAGCAGTGCATGGGCAGCACGCCCTGCGGCGGCAGCAGGTAGTTCATGATGGAGAAAACGGATTTTTTGATCTCGCCCGCGTAGCGCGTGCCGCCGATGATGACCATCCTGCGGCTGAAATTCAGGGCGATGAAGGTGCCGGTTCGCGTCCCGTCGGTCTGCGGGTCCGCCTGGAGGCCGGGGACGGAGATCACCGTGAACTGCGGGACGGCGTCGGGGAAGCGCTCCTGGGGGATGCGCACGAAAAGGTTGCGCGCGAACAGGCTCTGCCAGGCGCTATCCGTGATGACCCGGATGGGGAGCTGGTACTGCGGGTGCGCGCCGACGACCAGGTCGTGGACGAACACGTCGGAGCCCTGCAGGTAGGCTTCCGCCTTCCAGGCCAGGCGATCGAAATGCTCGGGGCTGATCGGGTGATTAATCTTGCCCCAGTCGATCGGGTCGTCCGCCACGGACGGATCCTTGACGATGAACTTATCGTTCGGGGAGCGCCCGGTATGCGGCGCGGTATTGACGATCACCGCGCCCAGGTGACCGAGCATGCCCTCTTCGCGCCGGACGATCTGCTCGACCAGCATGGACGGTCCCAGGTTCCAATATTCGTGCTTCAGGATCGTCAGCCCCTGGTTTTTTAACCCGTAGTTGCTTGATATTCCTTTGATTTCACCCATCTTCATCCTTTCACAGCACTTGTTTGGTCCTGGTTGGCTTGGATTGTTCGAAGAACTGGCGGAATCAACCCACCCGCGGGATATTCCTTGGATTGAACCGGCTGATGAAAAGTCTGATCTGGTATGCGCTTAAACTGGCGGAACAGGATGGCTCGGTTTGGCAGGAAGTTCCATTTACTGGAACGCAGTTTCATTTATATTTATATTGTAGTGTTTCCCCGGCAAAAAGTCAATCGTTCTCCTCGCCGCGGGTGCATTTCAATTGGGTCACCAGTTCCTGGTTCCGGCGCGTAGGGGCGTCCCGCGAACCGTCTATCCTGGAGGCGCCGGGATCGTTGCCCGCACCGGTGAAATGCGCCCCTCGCAGCCCTTCCCCGCGGTCGCACCCTGCACCGGCACGAAATTTGGTAGCCCGGGTTAGTTTCATTATATTCATTTTCGTTCCGGATTGGTTTAACCCTGGAACAAAAATCCAGGGGCGCATCCCGGTTTGATGCTGCTGGCGAACCTCGTTTGAGATAGATGGACCTGGATTCGCCCGTTGGACCTGACCCTCCAACCCCCACCCCTGACTCCTCGCAAAAAACGCTCGGAGGCCCTGCGGGCCGGGAAGGGCGAGGACTGGATTTCTCCCCTTCCCTCGCGCAGCGCCCCGGATGTTCTGTTCCGGGGTTAGGGAAGGGGCCGGGGGTTAGGTCCATTGCGGGGTTTCGCCAATAGCATCCCGGTTTGATTGGCAGTTCCCATAGAGAAACCAGGGGTGGGGTGAATTGCGAAAAATTGTTCGAGCAGAACCCGCGCGCTTGCCGCAGGGAGCGAGATGGGGCGGCTGCGCCCCGCGGCGAGCGCCGATGAGATGAGCGTCGAATTCGCTAGCGTGATCGTTTTCGGCCGCGCGGAGATCATCGCTATCGAAAACAAAGCCCTGTACGGCATCAAGCTGCTGGTCGATATCTATTCCCCCACCTGCGGGCCGGGCGGGGATCCCGCCCGACCGCGCCCGAGGAGCTGCGGCGCGCCAGCGTTTACCGGGTTCGTGCCGAAGCCTGCCGCCGAGGATTAACCCGGCATCCCTCCGTCCTCGTCAGGCCAGCAGCCGGTCGAGGACGGCCCGCGACTGCTGCCGGACCCCGTCATGCAGGCTGTTGCCGTGCGCATCCATGGTGACGACCGCCGGGAAGTCTTTGACCTCGATCACCCAGATCGCTTCCGGAACGCCGAACTCCAGCTTGTAAACGCCGAGCACTTTCTGGACCGATCCGGCGATGAGCGGGGCTGCCCC
>JAJYJF010000343.1 GCA_021796375.1 Chloroflexota bacterium
TTTTGTGTATACGTTGCCGTTGGCGCCTACCGATGAGGAGAGATTGCCGCGGGTGACGGGCTGAGTTTTGTAACTGGCCGTCGAGGTGCTGGCGGAGGCCTGCAGCCGGGGCAAGACAAATACAACCCCGCCCGCCACTAGCGCCACGAGGATCCCTATCCTCCAGATCCACTTCTTTCCAGACTTACGCGATTTCTTTTCCATTTGATTTACTTTCCTCCATTTTGGATAAATCCGAACGATACCGGCGGCTAAAAGATCCGGTGAGGCCAGAGCCTGCCGAGCAGCGTGCGGATAGAGCCCCGCGAGGGGCGGGGATCCGGCTGCCCTGTTCTTTCCGGCGGTATCGGGCAGGTCTGCTCTTCCTTTGGGGCCGTGCGGCCGGTGCGGCGCAGGATGCTGCGGACGCGCGCTACCAGCTCGCGGGGGCTGACCGGCCGGTTCAGGTAATCATCCACGATCAGCTCGAGCATCCCGACGCGGAAAGCCTCGTCCATGCCCGGACCGATGGCCACGATAGGGGCCGGGTTCAGCCGGCGGATCACCCAGCACAGCTCGAGGTCGGCGGCGTCCACGCCGGTCAGATTGGCGATAATCAGGGAAGGTTTCTGGTCGAGGAGAGCCCGCTGGGTGTCGCTGGCTTCCACCGCGATCACCCGGAAACCGGCTTTAAAAAGGGCTTCGCGGATTCTTTCTATCCCCATGAGTTCGGCGCCCGAGACGAGCATGACCAGCGATTCAGATTCCATCAAGTTCTCCTTCTTTCTCCCCAAGAATAGCAAACACTTATTTAGAATTGATTTAAGGGGAATGAAGAAGTGATGCAACCGGAGCGCCGCGCGGCGCAGAGGCGGCGAGCGGAAAGGCGCGGCTTGCCTGGCAAGATTCCGGGACCGGCGAACGGTCCGACCGGAGAAACTTCATCAACTTGAAATGATTTCTGAATGGAATCTGAATAACTCCGAGCTATCCTGAGACAGGATCCACGAAGGATCCTGGAAACATCAAAGTCAACCCAATATTAAGGAGTGATGTATGGAACGAAAGAAACTTATTTCGGTTGTGGTGGGAGGCGGGCTGGTGCTCGCGGCAGTCTTCGGCGCGGTGGCGACCTACCGGGTAGTCACCGCCCAGGCAGCCACGCCCACGCCCGGGGCGCCTTCCGCCCAGGCCGGGAGCACCCAGCCGGGGCCGGGGCGCGGGATGCGCGGCGGCTATACCGAGCAGCAGCTCGCGACCGCGCTCGGGGTCAGCCTGGATAAGCTCCAGGCAGCCGAGAAGACCGCCACGAGCGACGCCTTGAAACAGGCCGTCGCCGACGGGACGATCACCCAATCTCAGGCGGATCAGTTCGCCCAGGGCTCAGCCAGCGGCCACCCGTTCGGCGGGATGCCGTTCTTGCGCGACAGCAAGATCGACTACAATGCCCTGCTGGCTAAGGCGCTGGGGATCAGCACCGACCAGCTGACGTCGGCCCAACAGAAAGCGGCCTTCGCCGCCATCGACCAGGCCGTCACTGCCGGGACGATGACCCAGACCCAGGCGGATGCGGAAAAAGCCCGCTACCAGCTCTCCAACTCAACGAAGTTCCAGGACGCGCTGACCAGCGCGTATCAGGCGGCGGTCAAGCAGGCCGTAACGGACGGCCTGATCACCCAGGCGCAGGCAGACGCCCTGCTCTCCCAGACGAACGGAAAGCCGAACTGGGGCATGGGCGGTTTCGGTGGGTTTGGCGGCCACGGTGGCCGGGGCGGACCGGGCGGCTTTGGCCGGCCTGACTTCAACGGCGGCACGGCTCCTTCCAACCCGCCGTCCAGCTCGCCGACGGCTTCCCCCACCACCGGCGCGGGGGCGTGAGCCCGGTGAACGACCAGGCAGGAGGATTGCTATCGACGTGATCGTACTTCACTGAAATTCCCAGCCAAGCAAGATCGATCAAAAAGGAGCCGCAGGGCCGGAAAAGATCAACCCGGTCCCTGCGGCTCTTGATTTTCCCGGCCCGCGGCAGCTTTCCCGCTTAAGGGTTTTTCTTTACCAGCCCCGCCCGGGCGGCTTCGGCCACCGCGGACGAGCGGGTATTCACCCCGAGCTTGGAAAACAGCGATTTAAGGTGTCTCTTTACCGTGTTGGGGGTAATGTACAGGGCGGCGGCAATTTCCTTGTTTTTGAAACCCCGGGCCAGGAGGGCCAGGACCTCGATCTCCCGCCCGGTCAGGGAGCCCAGCTCCGCGCAGCGCGCCGGCCGGCCGGCGCGCTGCGCGGTCTCGATAAACGCTCGGCGGTTGAATCCCTGCTTTTCCAGGCAGGCAAAGAGCTGGTATTCCGCGTAGGCGCGTTCGATATCCGCCGGATCGGCGTACCCGGAGACGATAATGGCCGGGACGCCGGCTTTGCGCGCCTGGGCCAGGATCCGGTAGCCATCCTGGTTGCTCTCCGGGGAGAGCGAGCTGGCCAGGGAGAGGTCGGCGACCACCAGCCGGAAGTCCGCGCTGCGCAGCCGGCCGAGCGCATCCACGTAGCTGACGCTCTCGCTCGGCTGGTAGCCCGCCTCCCGGAGCAGCTCACAGATCAGGCTGCGCCACCCGGCGTCGTCCTCGACCACCAGGGCGGGCAGGGGCGCCGGGGTGGGCTTCTCCCCGCCCGCGGAGGAGGTGCTTTCGCCCGGCAGACCCGTCCCCGGCTGGCTGGCGGGAAGATTGTCCTTTTCCAGGACGGGCGGCGCCGCGGCCAGGGCCGCGCGGATCAGCGAGCGGAACTCCGCCCGCCGGAAGGATTCCTTCTGGAGGCAGGTGAAAGCCCCCTGCGCCTGGATCGCCCTGACCGCCACCTCCACCGTGGCAAAGCCGGTCAGGATGAGGCTGGCGCAGCCCGGGTCCTGCCGGCGGATGGCCTCCAGCACCAGCAGCCCGTCCTGGTTGCGGTGGTCCGGCCCGCCCAGGGAGAGATCTAGAACGGCCACCCGGTGAGGCGTGGCGCGGATGAGGCTGGCCGCGCCCTCCAGGCTCTCGGCCAGGTCCACCGCCAGGCCCAGGTCGCCGCACACCTCCGCCAGGATCTGCTGCCAGGAGGCGTCGTCCTCCACGACCAGGGCGCGCTCGACCGGGTGGGGGCTGTTCATCCCTCCTCCTGGGCGACCGGCAGGCTGAGGATAAAGGTGGTGCCGCTGCTGCCGTCGCTTTCCACCGACACCCGGCCCCCAAAGCGGGTCATGAACGACTTCACCCACCACAGCCCAAACCCCAGGTTCCCGGGGTGGGCCGAGCTGTAGCTGAATTCAAAAATGCGCTCGTGCAGCTCTGGGGCGATCCCCGGTCCG
>JAJYJF010000344.1 GCA_021796375.1 Chloroflexota bacterium
TGCGTACCTCCTTCAGGCTGAAATGGCGCCCGGATCACAGCGGGATATTGCCATGCTTCTTGGTGGGGAGCTTCGCGTGCTTGTCGCGCAGCAGCTCCAGGGCAGCGATCAGCCGCGGGCGGGTCTCCTCGGGGATGAGGATGTCGTCCACATGTCCTCCGGCAGCCGCCTGGTAAGGGTTGGCAAATTTCTCGCGGTATTCAGCCACGAGCCGGGAGCGCTCTGCCTGCGGATCGCTGGATTCCTTGATCTTCTTCCCAAACAGGATGTTCACCGCTCCGTCCGCGCCCATAACCGCGATCTCCGCGGTGGGCCAGGCGAAGACAAAATCGGCCCGCAGGTATTTGCTGCCCATCACGATATAGGCGCCCCCGTAACCTTTGCGGGTGATGACCGTGATCTTGGGGACGGTTGCCTCCGAGTACGCATACACGATTTTCGCGCCGTGGCGGATGATCCCGCCGTGCTCCTGCGCGACCCCCGGCAGGAAGCCCGGCGAATCGGAAAAGGTGATCACCGGCAGGTTGAAGGCATCGCAGAAGCGCACGAACCGCGCGATCTTATCCGACGCGTTGATGTCGATGACCCCCGCCAGGTAAGCCGGCTGTTGGGCGACCACCCCCACCGACTGCCCGTGGAGCCTCGCAAAACCGACGACCGCATTCGGAGCGTAGCCTGCCTGGACCTCAAAAAAGCTCCCGAGGTCGAATACGCGCTCGATCACCTGCTTCATATCATACGGCGTCGACGAATCGACGGGCACCAGGCTGTTCAGCGCCGGGTCCATCCGCCAGGGATCGTCGCTGGGCGGGAGGATGGGCGCGTGTTCGGCATTGTTCGAGGGCAGGTAGCTGAGCAGCTTGCGGGTAATTTCCATCGCGTCGGCTTCGTCCTCGGCGGCAAAATGGGCCACCCCGCTCACGGTGGCGTGCGTGTCGGCGCCGCCCAGGGTCTCCATATCCACGGCTTCGCCGGTGACGGATTTGATCACTTCCGGGCCGGTGATGAACATATTGCCGATCTTGCGCGCGATGATGATGAAATCGGTCAGGGCCGGGGAGTAGACCGCGCCTCCCGCGCAGGGGCCGAGCTCCACGCTGATCTGTGGAACCACACCGCTCGCCAGCGTATTGCGGTAGAACAGCTCTCCGAAGGCGAGCAGGCTGTTCACCCCCTCCTGGATGCGCGCCCCGCCGCCGTCGGAAAGGCCGATCACGGGGACGCCCGCCTGCATGGCCAGATCCATTACCCTGGACACCTTCAGGCCCGCGGCCTCACCGAAAGAGCCCCCCAGCACGGTAAAATCTGCGGCGTAGATGCACACCCGCCGGCTGTCGATTTTAGCGAAACCCGTGACCAGGCCGTCTCCCAGAAACCGGTTGTTTTCCATGCCAAAATCGGTGCTGCGGTGAACGACAAATCCGTCGACCTCTTGAAACGTACCCTCGTCAACCAGCTGGGCGATTCGCTCGCGGGCCGTGAGCTTCCCCTTGGCGTGCTGCGCGTCGATCCGGGCCTTTCCTCCCCCCAGCAGCATTTCATCCCGCTTCTGCTGGAGGGCTTCGATGTACGGCTGGTGCTCCTCGCCAGCGGATCCTTCAGTTCCGTCTGGTTTCACTGGGACTGTCTCATCAGAAGCCATGCAAACTCTCCTTAATTGAAATAGAAGCCAGCAAACTGTACTTTATGCGCGTATACCGGCAGGACGGTTCTGAAAATAAAATCCTCAGGCTAGAAGAGCTCGCCTGAGGGTGCGGCCAGGAGGATAAAAAAAGACTGAGAAAGAGTCGAATATCGCATCTCGGTACTCAAGACCATTCGCGACTTCCCCACTGAACTCAATTTCAAAGAAAACTGCGGGCGTTAACGGAAACCTGACCCGATTATTTTACCTCATTCTTTAAAAACGGTGTCTTAATTGTCTAACAACATGCCCGTCAAACCTACTGACGATTGTCATCACTGGCCCATAATAAAAATCATCCCCGGGAGGATGCCCGCTGTGAAACGCCGGGGACGGCCCTCGAAACCCGGGCCCTCCCGCGAGAATCCGAGCGGTGGCGCTCTGAGGGTATAATTCACCCCATTGATCCTGTGATCCTCTCACATTCGGGTTCGCGAAAAAATGCAAGAAATCCTGGCTGCCACGTCGATGGGTTCGCGGAGCGCGCGCATCCTCGCGAATGCGGAAGCCTGCGCCGTGCGCGGGGTGACTTCTCGTGGAATCTACCTGCTGGCGGGCCAGCAGGCGATCGTGTTTCTCACCAGAGACCCCACTCACGGACCGTTTACCATTAATATTCCGGGGCTGGGCGCGGATCCGGCCGGGATCAATCCGGGAGACCGGGTGCCGTTTGAGGGGCAAACCTTCCTCTTCGAGGCAGGCTTGCTCGCCGTCGCGACCGGTCAGGCGGAAATCTGGGAGCCGGCGCAGCCGGCGCAGCCCCTCGCCGCTCCTCACCAGATTGCCACCGCCCGGATCGTCGCCCGGGATGCGATCGAGCGGAAAGGCTGGGTCGGGCTGGCAGGCCTGCTGCCGGGCCTGCTCGGTCTCGACGACCTCATCCCGCCGGATCCCGATCCGCTTCAGATGGACCGGGTGGCGCGAGACTGCCTGGTGGCGCTGCAGGCGCGGGACGCCCCGCAGCTGGAAGCAGCCCTGCGGCAGGCTTCCGGCCGCGGGCCAGGATTAACCCCCTCCGGCGACGACCTGTGCGCGGGCGTCCTTCTCGCGATGAAGCGCGGATCGAACCGCGCAGTCCGGGACCTGCTCGACCGCATCTCCCCCGGCCTGATCCGGCACGCCTACGCCGCGACCACCGCCTACAGCGCCAACCTGATCGAGGCGGCCGCCGCGGGGGAGGCGGATGAGCGGCTGATCGCCGCCTGCGACTGCATCACCTGTGGAATTCCCGGCCCGGAGGCGGCTGTCGAGGGCGTGATCCGCTGGGGAAGCTCATCGCGGCTCGATATGCTTACCGGCATCTGCCTGACCTGCCTTGCCGGAGGTTAAGATGGACCCTATTAAGGAGCAGAAATGAACCTGGATTTCAGCGCCGTCGCCTTAGTCTTCGCCGCCCTCGGGTTTTATGCCCAGCTGATCACCTCCTACCGCCGGAAAATGCGCGATTTCCAGAAAATTGAAGCTCAGAATGCGGCTCGAAAAAAGGGAAAGAAAATCGCTGCCGTGAAGCCCACCTTCGGATCTTTCAGCAATAAACACCTGGATTGGGCCATCGGCGGGGCAGGCTACCTCCTGGTCATGTTCGGGGTGGCGGTCAATATTAAATGGATTTCAATCCCCGCG
>JAJYJF010000345.1 GCA_021796375.1 Chloroflexota bacterium
TATGAATTTCAGCCGAAGAGCTCGGATTTATATCATCGCCATGTTTATCCTGGCGGTCAGCGTAGCGGTGGTCTGCAACGGGCTTTATCCCGTCACCGGGCTGGGCGATTACCTCCTCTGGCTGGTTTTTACGCTGATGATTGCGGTCAGTGATCATTTCCCGGTCCAGGTCCGGCCCGGCTGGTCGCTCGAGCTCGACCTCATCCCGACCGCCGCGGCCATTCTGCTGTTTCCGCCCGGGGTGGTCCTGGCCATCTGCGGGCTGGGGATCCTGGCCGGGAGCATGAAACCGGAGACGGACTGGCAGGATCTGCTCTTCAACCTGAGCCAGAAACTGGTGACCGCGGGGACCGCCACCCTCAGCCTGCACCTGATTTCCCCCGCGGCCTGGTCGCCCGCCTACCCGCTGTCCTGGCTGGCGACGGCCGCCGCCAGCATGGTGATCGTTCTGGTCAGGTCGCTCCTGGTGGGCGGGATGGCCAGCATCCAGCAGGGATCGCCCTGGTTCCGGGAATGGTCCGCAGAGCTCGAGCACAGCCTGGGAGCTGAAGCGGTCCTGATCGTCATCGGGGTCCTGGCGGCGATGATCATCGCCCCCTATCCATGGGTCCTGATCCTGGTGCTCGCCGCCGCAGGGGGAATCCACCTGGCCATCACGCGGCTGCATCAATCCTACCAGCAGCAGGAAATCCTGGTTGAAAGCCACACCCGCAAAGCCGAGACGCTGCAAATTTATGTAGACCGCCTGAAGAAAAGCAACGAGGAGCTGCAAGCCGTCGCTTCGATCAACCTCGAACTGCGCAAAGCGCAGAATCGAACCGAGCTCATCGCTCTCATCCTGGAGCAGGCCTGCCAGCACACGGGCACTCCGAGCGGGTTGATCTCCCTGCGCAGTGCCGATTCCGGAAGCTGGGTGGTCGAATCCGCGCGCGGGAACTGGTCCCGCAGCCAGGGGATGAAAATCGCCCCGGCGAGCCCGCTGGCGGGGAGGAACACCCAGCCCGGCATGGCCAGCGTGATCCCGGACCTCCGGCACAACTCCCAGCCGGTCAGCCTGGATTGGATCGATGGCGATTGCTCCGCCGCCGGGGTGCCCCTGGCAGCCCAGGGGGAGACGTTCGGCATGCTCTGGACCGGCAAGATCAACCGCTTCGAGCCAGACGAGCTGCACAAGCTGGTGATCATCGCGGACAGCGCCTCCAGCGCGATCCACCGCACGGGCCTGTTCGACCAGATCTCGCGTGAAGCCAGAAGACTGGCCGCCGAAAATGCCGAGCTGGCGAAAGCCTACGAAGGCGCCCTGGAAAGCTGGGCGCGAGCCCTGGAGCTGCGCGGTTTTGAATCCCCGGGCCACTCCGGCCGGGTGACCGCGCTGGCAGCGCGGGTCGGGCTGGACCTGGGGATGAACAATGACCAGCTGGCGCATCTGAAGCGGGGAGCCCTCCTGCACGACATCGGCAAGCTCGGCGTGCCCGAACAAATCCTGACGAAGGCCGGCCCCCTGAATGACGAAGAGTGGGCAGCCATCCGCCGCCACCCGCAGATCGGATCCGACCTGCTCGCTCCCAACCGCCTCTTCCAGACGGACCTGGACGTGCCTTACTGCCACCACGAACGGTGGGACGGCACGGGCTACCCGCGCGGTCTGAAAGGGGAGCGAATTCCGCTCAGCGCGCGCATCTTTGCCGTGGTGGATGTGTACGATTCGCTGACCCACGACCGCCCTTACCGCCCTGCCTGGTCCCCGGAGAAGACCCTCGAGTATATCCGCAAGGCTTCCGGCCAGCAGTTCGATCCCCAGGTTGTCGAAAAGTTCCTCATGATCCTCGAAGGGGGACCGGCCGTTCCCGAAATAAACACCCGGAAATAAAGACATCTGAATATCCATCCGGAGCAGCGCAGAAGCCAGGCTGGATCTGTGGTTAAATTGGCTATCGCAGCGGTCCATTTTTCATCATTCTCCAACCCAGAGGTGTCGCCATGCTGAGCTACCCGTTGATTATCCTGGTCGGCCTGATCGGTGGAGCGGCGGTCGGCTTCCAAGCCCCGATCGCCGGTTCCATGGGGCAGCGCGTCGGAGGGATCGGGTCCAGTTTTATCGTCCACCTGAGCGGCGCGCTTTTCTCGCTGGTTTTCCTGGTTCTCCGGCGGGGGGAAAACATCTCGAACTGGTCTCAGCTTCCCTGGTACATGCTGATCTCGGGGATTTTCGGCGTGATCCTGTACCAGTGCGTCAGCCTGGTCCTGCCCCGGCTGGGAGGCACCCTCATGGTCACCCTCATCATCATCGGGCAGCTGCTGGTAAATGTGACCATCGATCATTTTGGCTGGCTGGGGGTTCCCGTCCACCCCCTCTCGCTCTCGCGCGTCCTGGGCATCCTGATCCTGCTGGCGGGGGGATACCTGATCGCCCGGTAGATCCATTGTGTGGTATACTCTTATTGAAAATAATTATCATTATCAGTAAGGATGCGCATGCTGACCCAAAACAACACAACTGTTGCCACTGAATGGCTTGACCGGCTGAAGGCCAGCGGGTACCGCCTGACCGATTCCACGCGGGCAGTCGTCCAGGTGGTGGCTGAAAACTCCTTTGCGCTGGAGCCCGCCCAGATTTTCATCTCCGCCCGCCAGCTGTCTCCCCACCTTGGGCTGGTGACCGTTTACCGCACGCTCGATAAGCTCGAAGAAACCGGCCTCGTCCAGCGGGTCCACCAGCTGAACGGCTGCCACGCGTACGTCCCCGCCGCACCGGGGCACCAGCACCTGCTGGTCTGCCGCAGCTGCAGCCGGGTGGAATATTTCAGCGGGGATGATCTGGACGAGCTCTTCGGTCAGGTGGGCAGGGAGCGCGGGTTCCTGATCCAGGACCACTGGCTGCAGCTCTACGGGCTCTGCTCGGTCTGCCAGAAGGAAGAAGCTGCCGGATGAAGGCTCGCCTGGCCCTGATCGCGATCCTTCTCGTCACCCTGACCAGCGCCTGCCAGCCCGCCGGCCAGCCCTCCGCACAGGGCGGGCAGGTGAGGGTGGTGGCGGTGGAGAGCTTTCTGGCGGATCTGGCGCAAAACGTGGCTGGTTCCCGCCTGAAGGTGGAAACGCTGATGCCGCTGGGCGCTGACCCGCACGAGTACGAACCCACCCCGCAGGACCTGGCCAAGATCTCCAACAGCAGCCTGCTGATCGTCAACGGCGGCGGGATCGAGTACTGGCTGCAGAAATCTCTCCAGAACGCCGGCGGCCAGCACCTGGTGATCACCGCCTCGCAGGGCCTGAAAAGCCGGCCGGTTCC
>JAJYJF010000346.1 GCA_021796375.1 Chloroflexota bacterium
AAGACAAAGTATTCCGCCGCCAAGGAGATCTTATGGAAAATTCAAGCAAGATTAAAACAATCCGCGCGATCGTTCGCGAGATCAATTTTGAGGGATGCAGCCTGCTCTCGATCAACGATCTGACGAACGATCAAATTTACCAGCTCTTCGAGCTGGGGAAGCTGCTGGAGCCATGGAATCGTTCCCGGATCGACCTGGCAACCGGCAGTGTTATGTCCACCCTTTTCTTCCAGCCCAGCACCCGCACCCGCATGAGCTTCGAGACGGCGATGCACCGCCTGGGCGGGGACGTCATCAGCGAAGCCAATCCGCTGGTGACCTCATCGGCCGCGAAGGAAGAAAGCCTGGCGGACATGCTCCGGGTGGTCTCCAAGTACGCAAACATTATCGTCATGCGCCACTTCAACGCGGAAGAGGCCCGCAGCGCCGCCCCTTACTCGGAATCCCCGATCGTGAACGGGGGTTGGGGCCATTGGGAGCATCCCACCCAGGCGCTTCTCGACCTGTACACCCTGTACCGGACCTACGGCAAGATCGAGGGCCTGAAGGTCTGCGTCGCCAGCGCCGACCTGATCGAAGCGCGCACGGGCCACTCGATGGCTCAGGGGCTTGCCCGCCTCGGCGCAAAAGTTACCCTGGCCACCCAAAAATCCAGGCGGACGCCGCAAGAGGTGCTCGATAAGCTGGGCGCCTACGGGACCCGGGTCCAGGAAGAGTTCGACCTCACCCAGGATTCCTTCAACGAGCTGATCTCCGACATGGACATGGTCTATCTCCCGGGCTGCAGCGCCCCGAAGGGCCCGGAAGCGGAAGCTTTCAAGAAGGTGATGGACAATTACTACGTGCGCTATGAGACGCTCGACAAAGTCCAGCACGACGAAAACCGGACGATTTTTGTCACCCATACCCTGCCCCGCAGAGCCGGTGAAATGGATCTGCGCATCGATAATTCCTCGAGCCAGCTCTACTTCGAGGCAATCGCGTACAGCGTTTCCATCCGCATGGCATTGATCGCCAGCATTTTAGGACTTTAATCAGGGAGCAATAAAATGGTCGAGAAAAAAGGTATTGCCGTTGTTGCCGTGGGAGGAAACTCCCTGATCAAGGACGAAAAACACCGGACCATCCAGGACCAGTACGAGGCCGCCTGCGAATCCATGCACCATATCGCAGACATGATCCAGCAGGGATGGGACGTGGTCGTCACCCACGGGAACGGCCCGCAGGTGGGGTTCATCCTGCGCCGCTCGGAGATTTCTTCCTATGAGCTGCACGAGGTGCCCCTGGATTACTGCGGCGCCGACAGCCAGGGCGCGATCGGGTACATGTTCGAGCGAGCGCTCTACAATGAGTTCCACGCGCGCGGAATGAAGAAACCGGTCGCAGCGGTGGTCACCCAGACGATCGTGAACCGCGAAGACAAGGCCTTCCAGAACCCCACCAAGCCGATTGGCTCCTTCATGAAAGAGGACGAAGCCAAGAAGCGCCACGAGAACGATGGCTGGGTGGTAGTCGAGGATGCCGGCCGCGGCTGGCGCCGGGTGGTCGCTTCCCCCATCCCGCAGCGGATCGTGGAGGCGCCTGCCATCCGCTCTCTGATCGATGCGGGATTCACGGTCATCGGCGTTGGCGGTGGCGGTATCCCGGTGATCGAGCTGGAAAATGGCGATCTGGCCGGGGTGGAAGCCGTCATCGATAAGGACTTTGGCTCCTCGGTGCTGGCCAACCTGATCCAGGCCGACCTCTTTATCATCTCCACCGCCGTCGAGAAAGTAGCCATTAACTTTAATAAGCCCAACCAGAAGTGGCTTGACCGGCTGACCGTCGCCGAGGCCAAGAAGTATATGGAAGAAGGCCACTTTGCCAAGGGATCGATGCTGCCCAAGGTCCAGGCGATCCTGCGCTTCCTCGAAGCGGGCGGGAAACAGGCGCTGATCACCAACCCGGAGAACATCAGCCGCGCGCTGCGGGGCGAGACGGGCACCTGGATCGTCAGAGAGTAATCCCCCGGCACCCGGTAGGCTCCGACTGCCGACCGTTCAGGATGAACGGTCTGGAGCTTATCGGGCAGCCGGCTGTTCTTTTTCCGAACGAGAAGGATGAAACATGAGCGTTGACCTCTATCTGAAGAACGGACGGATCGTCACCGAGGATGCAGATTTCCACGGTGGAGTCGCCATTAAAGATGGAAAGATTGCTCAGATCGTTTCAGAGAATGTCGAGATCGCGGCGGACGAAGTCGTTGACCTCAATGGAAAGCTGCTGATCCCCGGGCTGGTCGACGCGCACGCCCACTTCAACCAGCCCGGCCGGGACGAATGGGAGGGCTACGAAACCGGCAGCCAGGCGGCCGCCGCGGGTGGGATCACCACCGTGCTGGAGATGCCGCTCAACGCCACCCCACCCACCATCAGCCGCGCGCTGCTGGCGAAAAAGCGCGAAACGGTTCGCGACCTGTCCGTGATCGATTACGGCAACTGGGGAGGCTTTGTCGACAACAACCTGGCCGACCTGGCCGGGATGGATGCCGACGGGGTGATCGGTTTCAAAGCCTTCGCCAGCAACAGCGGCGTGGATTTCGAGCGCCTGGACGATGACATGCTCTACGCCGGCCTCCAGAAGATGGCCGAGCTGCACAACGTGATCGGCCTGCACGCCGAAAATGAGTACGTAACGCGCTACCTCGGGGACCAGATGCGCGCCGCCGGGCGTACGGACCGGGCCAGCTGGTACGAATCGCGGCCGCCGGAAACCGAGCTGGAGGCCATCCAGCGCGCCGTTTTCTGGGCCCGCGTCACGGGCGGCAACCTGCATATCGTCCATATCTCGATCGCCGAGGGCATCCGCCTGGTCGCCCAGGCGCGCCGGGAAGGCGTGCACGTCACCGCCGAGACCTGCCCGCACTACCTGTTCTTCGATCACGAGGACTTCAAGCGCATCGGCCCGGCCGCCAAGTGCGCCCCGCCGCTGCGGTCGCGGGAGAACGTCGAAGCGCTCTGGCAGTGCGTCCTGGAAGGCCTTGTCGATACCATTGGCTCTGACCATTCTCCGTGCACCTGGGCGGAGAAGGCGCCCGGTATGGATAACATCTGGAAGGCCTGGGGCGGTATCTCCGGCATTCAAAGCATGCTTCCCGCCCTGCTGAGCGAAGGGGTGCACAAACGCGGCCTGCCCCTGCAGCAGCTGGTCCGCCTGGTTTCGAGCAGCCCGGCGCGCGTCTTCGGCCTCTACCCGCAAAAGGGCGCCCTGCTGCCCGGGTCGGATGCCGACCTGACGGT
>JAJYJF010000010.1 GCA_021796375.1 Chloroflexota bacterium
TCGATCTTCATCGCGGGCGAGCCCGCTAAGCTGCTCTGCGCGGCGGCCGAGCCGGCGCCCGGAACGAGCGCCAGATCCGGATGCCATACCAGCACCGCGACCAGCAGCGCCAGCATGATGCCCACCAAACCCCAGCCTATTCGCGGCAACCAGGCGTCCCAGAAGGTCCCCTGGGAGCCCGGTCTTGCATTCGGGGGAGTCATAGCGATGTCAGTCCTCGGTGAGGTTCTCTAAGAATTCCTGGTTGCTCTTGGTCTTGCTCATGCGCTGCAGGATGGCTTCCGTCCCCACAGCCGGGTCCATCCCGGCGCCCTGCGGGGGCTGGCCGATCATCTGCAGGTACATGCGCCGCATCAGCCAGACGCGCTGCAGCATGTCCGGGCCGAGCAGGAGCTCTTCGCGCCGGGTGGAGGAGCGCTCGATATCGATGGCGGGGAAGATGCGCCGCTCCTGCAAGCGCCGGGAGAGGTGCAGCTCCATGTTGCCGGTGCCTTTGAACTCTTCGTAAACGACGTCATCCAGGCGGGAGCCGGTATCGATCAGCGCGGTGGCGATGATGGTGAGCGACCCGCCCTCTTCCAGGTTGCGGGCCGCGCCGAAGAAGCGCTTGGGCGGGTAGAGCGCGGAGGGGTCCATCCCGCCGGAGAGCGTGCGCCCGGAGGGGTTGACCACCAGGTTGTAGGCGCGCGCCAGGCGGGTGAGCGAATCCATCAGGATCACCACGTCGCGCCCGATTTCCACCAGGCGCTTGGCCCGGTCGAGGGCGATCTCCGCGGTGCGCACGTGCGACGAGACCGGCTCGTCGAAGGTCGAGGCGACCATCTCGGCGTCGACCGAGCGGTCCATATCGGTCACCTCTTCGGGGCGCTCGCCGATGAGGGCCATGATCAGGTGCACGTCCGGATAGTTGGTGGAGATGGCGTTGGCGATGTGCTTGAGGATGGTGGTCTTGCCGGCCTTGGGCGGGGAGACGATCATCCCGCGCTGCCCGCGGCCGATCGGGGCGATCAGATTGATCAGGCGAGAGGAGAGCGGGCCGCGGTCGGTTTCCAGGTCGAAGCGCTTATCCGGGAAGATCGGGGTCAGGCTCTCGAAGGCCACCCGGCTGCGGGCCTCTTCCGGGGCGATCCCGTTGATGGTTTCGACCTTGAGCAGGCCGTAATGCTTCTCCGATTCGCGCGGCGGGCGGACGTGGCCGATGACCAGGTCGCCGGCGCGCAGGTCGTAGCGGCGTAGCTGCGCCTGCGAGACGTAGACATCTTCCGGGCCCACCTGGTAATTGGTGCGCAGGAAGCCCACGCCCTCGCTCATGATCTCCAGGATGCCGCCGCGCACCTCGAGCCCGTCGCGCTCGGCTTCCACCTGGCGGATTTTCAAGATTAAATTTTCCTTCTTCAGGCGCGCTGCGTTTGGCACGTTCAGGTCTCTGGCCATTTGACGCAGCGTGGCCAGTGGAGCACTTTCCAGTTCTAGAATTTTCATGGGATTGTAAATCTCTTTAGGTTTGAAATGGTTCCTGCAAATGGTTACCGCAATTAATATCAGCCACCCTGACCCGGATAAGCGGGCTTTACTATTTTTTTTATCTTTTTTAAGGAAATCGAGAGCATCCCGGCATAGCGGCTCCCACTGTAGGGAATTTCGGCAGAGAGAGCCAGGGATTGGATGGAGCGAATCTTGATACCTCAAAGCGGATAGAGCAAGCACATTATAGCATGCCCGAAAAGGAATCGCAAGCCAAATGGGGCACCAATCGGGCGAGTTTGAACCGCGCAAGGGGGGCTTTCCCGCGGGAATTTATGGAAAGCCCGGTCTTGAAGCGGATGAAATCACTCCACGGGTTGATTGACAAATATCGGTGTAATAGGGTAAATTTTGTAAGTGAATCATATTTGGAGAAATCATGGATAATTTACCCTTCTTGCCCGGGCGTGAGACGGACCCGCTCCAGCCTGCCCCGGCGAATGCTGAACTCATTCTTCTTTTCGATCGTTTTGCCCTCCCGGTTTATCGCTTCCACCTGTTGATGAGCGGCGATCCCGCCGCAGCCGAAACCCGGACTGCCCAGACCTTTCTGACTGCCCGCCGGCGCCTCGCCGACCGGCGCAAACCCTGGACGTCGCTCGAGACCCTGTTCTGGCGCGTGGCCCTGGGGACGGGGCGCAGCCAGGTGACCGGTAAAGCCCGCGAGCTCGCCTCTGCCCAGCCGGCCGCCGGCCCGGAAGTGGAGTTTTCCGAGGCGGAGCCCGATTCGCTGCGCATGCAGCGCGCGCTCATCCCGCCCCTGAGCCAGGCGCTCGACCGGATGCCCCTCCGCGAGGCCCAGCTGGTTGGGCTGCTCCTCTTCTGCGATCTCTCCGCGCGCCAGGCAGCGGAGATCACCGGCTCGACCCCCGATTCGGTGGATCTGCGCCTGGGCCGGGCGCTGCTGCGCCTGGCGGGGCTGCTGGACTCGGGGTTCGAGGATGGCGGAGCGAGCGCCCGCAGCCTGCCGGACGACCTGCGGGAGCTCTCGGACCGCTTCCACCCGGACCAGCGCTTTCTCCGGTCCTTACGGGCGGAGCTGGACCGCCCCGAGCCGCCCAGCCCGCGCGCTTTCAGCGCGCCTTTTTTTGCGGGGAAGCCCCTGCGCCGCGTGGTCTGGGTGCCGCTGGCGGCCGTTGGGATCATCGTCTTCGCCGCCAGCATCTGGTCCCTGCCCTCCCGGGCCCCGGCGGTGCCTTCACCGCAGCCCACCCTGGCAGTCGTCACCCTTCCGACGGTAAACCCGATCCCGATCACGAGCAGCGGCTTCCTGACGCCGGTGAGCGCGCAAGCCTGCTCGCAGGCCCGGCAGCAGGTGGAAGCCAGCCTGCACATCCATACTCAGATCGTTCAAGACGCTCAGTTCACGGACCCGATTTTCGAGAACCAGGACCAGAATGGGTTTGGCTGCGAGATCCTCGGCACGGCTCGGGGAGACGTCTTGAAGGACCCCGATTCTGTGATCCAGGTCCTCCTGCCGGTTTTAAATGGAATGGGGTACCAGGAAGACGGCCAGTTTGGGTCGAGCTCGACCTGCCCCGACTGCAATCAGTTCCCCCAGGACTGGTCTGGGACGGGCGTGCGGCTGAGCAAGAATGACGGGCGCGCGCTGCTGGCGGTCGGCTGGCGCCCCGCGGATGCCAGCCTGTGCGCGGCGGGCAGCACGCCCACCACCTGCGCCCTCCCGCCGGAGGAGAATGTCCTCTCCGTCCGGCTCGTGATGGCCGACGACCCCATCCGCAAAACGCTGTCAGCGTTCATCTCCCGCTGGCAGAGCGGCGACCAGAACGCGCTGGACCTGGTCTCCGGCGACATGCAAAAACGGCTGGCCAGCCTGGCCGACCTCGACGCCCTGGTCGGCGTGCAGCAGAGCCAGGTCGCCCGCGCCCAGGTCAGCTGGCAGGGCTGGCCGCGGGGGCTGGAGACGATCCAGATGCTGGTGGTGATCCTCGCCACACCCGCCCCCACGGATAACAGCGTCGAACCGTTCATCCGCCTGCACGTCCTCCTCCGGCAGGAGAATGATGCCTGGCGGATCGATAACATCTGGCGGGCAGGCTACTCGCAGGCCGGCGGCGCGGCTTTCATCGACCGCCCCGGCGGGTAAGCCCTCCGGCTCCCCCGAAAAACCATATCCCCGGCCCGCGAGCGGGATGAAATGCGCCGCCGCCCGGCCTGCGCGCTCCAGATTCGATTCCATCCCCATCCAGAGCGGGAGCCGCACCCCGCTCGCGGATGGTCTGCGCGCCCGGATTTCGGTTATAATCTTGGCGAGTAGATCGATGCGGGCCGTTCAAACACCGGCCCCGGCGCCGCTTGAACTTCGCGGCTGGGGGAATCGCCCCTCTATCCACCGAATTTTCCTGACTGGTCCATCTCCCGGCATCCCATATCCCTGGATCTGGAGGCAAAGTGATGAGCGCTCAAAAAAGGCTGCGCGTGGGCGTGATCGGCTGCGGCGGCATTGCCCAGATGATGCACCTCCCTTACCTGGCCAGCCGGCCGGACCGCTTTGAAATTGCGGCGCTGGCGGATATCTCCCCGGGCGTCCTGCGCGCCATGGGGGAGCGCTACCGGGTGTCCCCGGAGGCTCGCTTCGCGAAGTACGAAGACCTGGTCGCCCAGGACCTGGATGCCGTGCTGATCCTCTCCGGGGGGGATCACTATCCCCAGGCGAGCGCTGCCATCCAGGCCGGCAGGCACGTCTTCAGCGAGAAGCCGCTGTGCTTCACGCTGGCCGAGGCGGATGCGCTGGTCGAAGCGGCCGCCGCCGGAGGGGTCAAGCTGATGGTCGGCTACATGAAGCGCTACGATCCGGGCTACCTGCTGGCCCAGAAGCGCCTTCCGGCGATGGGACCGGTCCGCTACGTGCAGATGAACACGCTGCACCCCGCCGAGGACGATTACCTGGCCATCCACAACATCGTCCGTTACGACGATGCGCCCGCCGAGACCCTGGCGGCGCTGCGCGAGGCGGACGGCCGGCGCGTGCGCGAAGCGGTCGGGGACGTCTCGGCCCAGCTCAGGGCGCTCTACCCCAACGTGTTCCTGGGCAGCATGGTGCACGACACGAACGCCATGCGCGGCCTTTTCGGCGAGCCCGAACGGGTGCTCTTCGCCGAGCTGTGGCCGGTGGATGGGGACCCGGTCTCCATCACCACGCTGATCCAGTACCCGGGGGAATGCCGCGTCGCCTACACCTGGACGTACCTCCCCGACCTGCGCAACTACTTCCAGGAAATCGCCATCCTGACCTCGACCAACCGGCTGCGCATCCAGTTTCCCTCCCCCTACCTGCGCCACTTCCCGACCCCGGTCGTTTTCGAGGGGATGGAAGACGGGGCGGCCTTCGAGCAGCGGTTCGTCGTGTCGTATGAGGAAGCCTTCCACCGCGAGCTGGACGCTTTCTACGCCAGCATCGCCGAGAATACCGCGCCGCTGACCGGCGCGGCCGACGCGCGCGGCGATATCCGCCTGCTGCAGCAGATCCTGGCGGCGCTCCACCCGGCCGGGCTGGGCGGTGAAGCCGCCGGGTAGCCGGCCCGGGAGAGCCTTCCATGAACCAGATCGCGCTGCACTGCTCCAGCTTCGTGGGCCAGCAGGCCGGGTACCAGCCCCCCAGCGATTGGGGCCGGGCCGTCCGGGCGCTCGCGGACTACTACCGCCCGCCGGAGACCTTCGCCAGCCGGTTCGAGCGCCTGATCCTGCGCGTCCGCGCGCTGGGATACGCCGCCATGGACGTCTGGCAGGCGGGCCAGCTCGACTGGCAGTGGGCCACCGGCGGCCAGATCCGGGCAGCCGCGGAGCTGCTCGCCCGCCACGGGATGGCGGCCACCAGCCTGGCCGGCGAGTTTGGCAGCACGCGCGAAGAGTTCCAGGCCGCCTGCCGGGCCGCGGTCGGCATCGGCGCCCCGCTGCTCTCCGGGCTGACGGGGCTGTGGTTTTCGGACCCCGCCTTTGTCCTCCGCACCTTGAAAGAAAACAACCTGAAGCTCGCGCTGGAAAACCACCCCGAAACCACTGCCCAGGAAATGCTGGCTGAGATCGGCGGGCGCGGGGAGGGGCTGGTCGGCACCGCGCTGGATACCGGCTGGTACGCCACCCGCGGCTTCGACGTGGTGCGCGCCGTTCGCGAGCTGGGGGAGCGCATCCTGCACGTCCACCTCAAGGACGTGCTCCCCGGCGGCGGGCACGTCAACTGCGGCTACGGCAGGGGGATCGTCCCGCTGCGCGAGGTCGTCGGGGCGCTCAAAGAGCAGGGCTACCCGGGCGTCTATTCGGTCGAAGAGCACACCCTCGACCACGACCCGGACGAAGAGCTGCGCGCGGACCGCATCCTGGTCCAGGGGTGGCTGGCGTGAGCGGGCGTCTCGCCCGGCGCGGACCAAATTCCCCGGCCCGCGGGCGAGGATGACCTTCCAGGGTACTGCGCGGCTCGAGCGAAGCATTTCCGACCGGATTGGGTTCAGGCCCACCCTGGCAGCTCGCCGGCCGCGGCGTCCTGGCGATCCATATCCAAATAAACGAGGAAACCAGCATCAATGGCGTCTTTAAAAATTCATCCCCCTCAAATCGTCCACCACATGGCAGCGCTGGATGAGACGCCGGCTCCGCCGAACTCGCTCGCCCGGGTGCAGGCCAGCCTGGAGCGCGGCGCGGCCGTTATCGAGATCGACGTGAACGCGCTGGCGGAGGGCGACTACGTGCTCGGGCACGAGGCCGAGCTGGAAGCGGAAACCAGCGGGCGCGGCCTGGCGCTAGAAACCAGCCCCCAGGCGGTGCGCGGGCTGTTCATCCGGCACGGGGGCGTCAGGACCGGGTACCCGGTGGCCCTGCTCAGCGATGTGGTCAGGCTGTTCGAGGAAAAAGGGGGAAAGACGGTCCTGCAGCTCGATTTTAAGAACGCGGTACCGTTCACCAGCGACGAGCCGCTGCTCCGGCTGGTCGATCTGATCGCGCCGCTGGGCGAGGGCGTGATCGTCAGCTCCGGGGCCGACTGGCAGCTCCGCCGGCTGCGCAAGCTGGCCGGCTGGCTGCAGCTGGGCTTCGACCCCATGTGGTACATCAGCTGGCAGCCCGCCGGGACGGTCCGCGACCCGCGCGATTACCCCAAGCGCCTGGGCGCCTACGGCTACTACGACGACCATCTCCTGGCCACCGGCGCGTACTGGCCGGCCAGCACCTACCTGCGCGACCGGTTTGAAAGCCTGGCCAGCCTGGTGCCGGATGTCAGCGCCTTTTACATGGAGCACTGGCTGCTGGCGCAGTCGCTCCGGGACGGCTTCAACTGGGCGGAGGCCCTGCACCAGCGCGGCATCCTCCTGGATGCCTGGACGATGGATGCCAGCAGCCCGGGCGCGATGGAGAACCTGCCCTTGCTGCGCGAAGCCGGTGTCGACCTCTTCACCACCAATACCCCCCTGGCGCTCGCCGGCCGGCTGGGGCTAGGGGCTTCGCGGTAAGGGAACCGTGATGCGGATGCGGGTCCCCCGACCGGGTTTCGAGTCGATCTCCAATCTCCCCTGAAGCGCCTCGGCCCGCTCGCGCATCCCCAGCAGGCCCAGATGCCCCGCCCGGGCCAGCGCCAGCCAGTCTTCCGGCACGTCAAACCCCGGCCCGCTATCCGCCACTTGCAGCCACGCTTCCCGGCCGTCTTTGCGGAAGGTCACCTCGACCCGGGCGTTAGGGCAGTGCCTGGCGATGTTGTTCATCGCTTCCTGGTAGATGCGGAAGAACGCCAGCCGGAGCGCTTCCGGGAGCAAGCCGCCTGCCTGGGAAGCCTGGATCGCGACCTGGACCTCCGGATACTTCTGCTGGAAGGTTTCGGCGTGCGAGCGGATGGCTTTTTCCAACCCGAATTTGGATAAGGCTGGCGGGCGCAGCTCTCCGGCGTAGTCGCGCAGCTCGGCCACCTGGCGCTGCAGGGTTTCGGCGATCGCGGCCAGCTCCGGGGAGACATTCGCCGCCTCCCCGCCCCGGATGATCCCATTCAGCGCGTACACCGCCCCTAAAATCTCCTGCACCGGGCCGTCGTGCAGGTCGCGGGCAATTTGCAGCCGCTCCTGCTCGCGCTGCTCGAGCAGCCGGTGGTGCACTTCCAGGTTGGTCTGATATTCGGCCTGGTTCTTCTCCAGCTCGCGCAGCGAGGTGATATCCATCGCCGAGCCGGTCAAACCGACCACCTGCCCGCCGTCCCCAAACTGCGGCTGCAGGTTGAGCAGGATGTGCTGGGGCCTCTCCCGCCGGGCAATGAACTCCTGCTGCACCCCCCGGCCGGTCGCCAGCACCTTCTGTTCGAGCGCGGTCAGCTCGCCGATGTTCGGATAGCTGTCCAGATCCTCATCCCGTTTGCCCAGCATCTGGCCGGCGTCCAGGCCCATCAAGGGATGGTGGACCCAGGTGTAGCGCAGGTTCTCATCCAGGGTGAAGACGGCGATGGGAGCGTTGGCTAAAGCCGCCCGGTAGCGCTCTTCACTTTCCCGTAATGCCTGTTCAGCCGCCTTGCGCTCGTGGATATCGATGCTGCTGCCGATATGGCCTAAAAATCGCCCGGTGGCGGAAAAGCGCGGCTGGGCGGTGGTGTTCAGCCAGCGCCAGGCCCCATCGGCGCGCCGGGCCCGCATTTCCCCCTGGAAGGGGGCCTGCGCCCGGACCGCCTGCAGGAATGCCGCCACGTATCCGGCGCGGTCGTCGGGATGGACGATCGGCTGCCACTGGGTCCCGGTAACCTGCTCGGGGGCCATCCCGAAGTAGGTGCAGTAATTCCGGTTGACAAACAGGTTCTCCCCCGTCTCGCCCGTGACCCAGATCAATGTTGGGCTGCTGTCGGCCAGCAGCCGGAAGCGCTCCTCGCTCTCGCGCAGCGCCGCCGCGGCCTGCGACCTTTCGACCAGGTCGGCGGCCTGGCGCGCCAGAACATCCAGCAGCCGCAGCTCCCGTTCGGTGGGGCGGTAGGGCTCGCGCCAGTGGGTGGAGATCACCCCCACAACCTCGCCGGCGCGCGAGATGAGCGGCGTGGACTGCATGCTGCGGATCCCCGACCGGCGGTACTCGGCCAGGTCCCGGGTGCCGGCGGCCAGCTCCCAGGCCTCCGTATCGGGCACGATCATCCGCTTTTTCTGGTCCAGGGCTACCCCGCACGAGGTGGTGTCAGATGCCCGCACCCAATGCCAGAATCTGGCCGAGGCCGGGGCAAATCCTTTCCAGGCGACCAGGTGGAGCGCGTTCTTCTCCCGATCCAGCACCTGCAGGCTGCCCATATCCGAACCCAGGAGGGTCATGGCCGCCTGGACCAGCTGCCCATACAGGCGATCGACCCGGTCTTGCTGCACGAGCTGGGTGCTGATCTTCTGCAGCTGGAGGGCATCGGCCAGGTCCCCGGCAAGCTGGTCCTGGCTGTCTCGCAGCGCCTGTTCGGCCTGCTTCTGGGGGGTGATGTCGATGGTCAGCCCGGCCATGCGCGCTGGCCGGCCCTGCTCGTCAAAAAACATCTGAGACAAGCCGCGCACCCAATGGATGGACCCATCCTGCCAGATGACCCGGTGGGTGATATCCATGGCGGCGCCCTTCGCGATCGCCTCTCGCACTGACGCCTCCACCCGCGCGCGGTCGTCGGGGTGCACCCGGCTGAACCCATCTTCGGGTGAGGGCTCGAGGCTGCCCGGTTCTAAGCCAAATATGCGGTAATACTCGTCCGACCACTGCAGGCGGTTGGAGCGCAGGTCCCAGCTCCAGGCGCCGGTTTGCCCGGCGGTCAGCGCCAGCCGGCGCAGTTCCTCGCTTTGTGAGACCGCCTGCAGGGCGTCCCGCAGGGCGCTCTCTCGCTCTTTGCGCGCGGTGATGTCGCGGGCGACTACCTGGATGGCCGCCATCCCATCCCAGCGGATCGCCAGCAGGGAAACCTCCACGTCCACCGGGGTTCCATCGAACCTCCGCCAGCATTCTTCTTTGAACGGGGTCGTCCCGGGCCTGGCGAGGATGCGCTCCATCCGCTCCCGGATTTCCGCGTGGTACCCGGGTTCCAGCACGTCAAACGGGGACAGCCCGATGAGGTCTTTCGGGTCGCTGGCGCGAACCAGCCCGGCAGCGGCCAGGTTGGCGTACACGAAGCGGTTCTCCACGCTGACCAGGATGCCGTCCGGGCTCTGCTCCGCCAGCAGGCGGTAGCGAATTTCGCTCGCTTCGGCCGCCTTCTGGGATTCTTCCGCCAGCTTCATGGCCTCACGCAGGGCGCGTTCCGCTTGTTTCTGCGCGGTGATATCGGTGATCACCACCGTTGCCCCGGCCGGCTTTCCCTCTTCATCGATTTTAAAGGTGGCATTCAGCAGTGCGTCCACCATCCGGCCGTCTTTCAGCCTGACCCGGTACTCGGTGTTTCGATCCGGTACTTCCCCGCCCAGCCATTCCTCGATCCTCTTATGAAACCGGATCCGGCTGTCTTCATCCAGAAGGGAAGATGGGTCCATCGCGAGCAGCTCTTCGCGGGAATACCCGCTGAAGCGGCACAAGGCCTCGTTGACCGATAGGAAGCGTTTCCCCTGGAAATCCATCTCGTAGATCCCGGTGGGGGCCAAATGGACGAGATCGCGGTACTCCTTCGCGGTTCTTCCGAGCTCGGCTGCCAGCAGGTTTCCGGCGTGGATCTCCTGCTCCAGCGTCTCGATCAGGTCGGCGTTTTCAAGCGCCATGGAAATCGCCGCCGCCAGTTTGACGCCGAAATCCAGGTGCGCTTGCTGGAAGCCGAATACTTTTTGGTGAAAGTTGAAAAAGATGACCCCGATGACCTGCTCTTTCATATGCAGCGGGATGACCAGCCCCGAGCGCACCCCCCACTTGCGCATGTGATTGCGGTTTACGCGCGGGTCATGGTAGGCGTCGTCGATCGCGACGGGCTGGCCCGTCTGGATGGCGAGCACCGCGTGGCGCTCCTGCCGGTCGTCCATGAAGGTCCCAACCACCTCGCGGGGGAATCCGTGCACGTAGCCAATCCGCCAGCGGCTGCCCTGGCGCAGCGACAGCGCGGCTGTCTCGCAGCCGACGGCCTGCGCCCCCCTGGAGAGGGCCGCCTGCAGGATTTCCACCGTCGCGCGGGTGGAGAGCAGCACCTGGTGGATTTCATTCAGGGCTGCATTGAACCCCTCGGTCAGGCGGCGCGCGGTCGCATCCCGGTTTGAAAAGATATAGCCAGTGACCGTCCGGTTGGGGCCCTTGCGAGCTTTGACATGGTATTCAACGTTCATTCGCCGGCCGTCGCGGGCGCGGTGGACGGTTTCCCCCACGGAGATGCCTGCTTCTACCGCCTGTTCGAGCGCCGTCGCGCGCTGCTGGGGGGAGGCTTCAGACTGGAACAACTGGATTGCATTCCGCCCGATGGCTTCTTCCCGTTTCCAGCCGTAGAGCTCCTCGGCCGCCTGGTTCCAGGAGGTTATGATGAGCCGGGCATCCGTGGCGACGATGGCATCCTGGACCGTCTCAAACAGGTCGGCCTGGTCGGCCAGTTTTTCCTCGGCCGCTTTGCGCTCGGTGATATCCCCTAAATACAGATTGACATACCCCGCCTCCGGGATCGGGATGACATGCACGGTGTAGACCCGGTCCCGGTGCTCGAAATCGACAACGCAGCCTTCGCCGCTTTCAAGGGCGTCCCTGGCGATCCCCTGCAAGAACTCGGAGACCGGCCCTCCCTGGCGGTATTCGGGCAGCAGCTCCTGGGAGGCCGGGTTGGCGTAAAGGATGCGCCCCTTCCGATCGAGGCGCAGGATGGGATGCGGGTTCTGCTCGGGAAACAGGGCTGTTGCGACCAGCTGTTGTTCGGCATCGTTGCGCTCGGTGATATCCCACAGGATGACGAGGACGGCCGCTTCACCCCCCCAATCGATCCGCCTGGCTTGCAGGTTGAACACGCGCCGGCTTTCATCCGGATAGCTGATTTCTACGGACGGCAGCTGAAATGGCTGCCCGGTGGCAAGCACCTTGCGGAACTGTCTCAGGTTGTCGTAAGGATTTTTCTCGCGCCAGACCTCTTCATAGGCGCAGCCCGCCGGGTCTTTGAAAGGGTTGGGGGTCAGGTAGCGGTAGGCCGGGTTTGCGAAAGCGAAGCACAGTTCTTCTCCAACCAGCACCGCCAGGGCTGCCGGGGCGGAAGCGAAGATGGCGTCCAGCAGGTCTTTGTGGCGCAGGTTCTCTTCGAGCAGCTTCTGGTTCTGGATCTCGCTTTTCAACCGCTCGTTGTCGTTGACCGAAACGATGAGGATTCCGTTTTCGATCGGAAAAACCCTGGTCAGGAACCAGAGATCTCGCGCCGGGCTTTTCGAGACGAAGCGAGCCGGTTTCCGCCCACCCATGACGGACCGGCATTGAGACTCGGCGCTGCTCCCGACCAGCCCCGGAAATACCTCCCAGAGATTCCGCCCGATGACCTCTTCCGGCGAAAGCCCGACGGGCGCTGTGCCGCTGAAGTTGATGTAGGTGATCTGCCATTCCCGGTTGACCGCCAGGACCGTGTCGGTGATGGCGGCCAGCAGCTCAAGGCTTTCCCGGTTTCCCGCGGTGTCCGCCATGGTTTGATTTATCCTTCCTCACGCATAAAAGCGACGGCAGGGTCCCCGGGTGGTGCAGGCGAGATTGCGTCAGGAGAAACGGGAATATCGAACGGATGGATTTCATTAATGTTTAGCGGAACGTCTGTTTGGGATCAAGCCCATGGGTCATCCTGCGCGCGGTTTGCCCAGCGGGCGGGCGACATAAAAATCATGATCCCGCAGTCGAATTAACTTAACTATGATACCGGATCGGCAGCGGATCCCCTATGAGTTAATGTCATGTTTGGGATATGATTTTCCCCCCTGGATGCCGCGTACCAGCCTGCTTTCATTTTCCCCGGCGGGCTGGTTTGGACCCTTTCTGTTGGGTCATTTCACGATATTCCTGGGCCGCAAGATCAAAATCTTTGACCGCCTTGCGCATCTCATCGATCATTTCTTGCTGTTGGAAGAAAGCCTCGCGGAGCAGTTCGGCGCTCTTGCGCGTCTCTTCGGTGGCGATCCTTAAAACTTCCGAATCTTTTCGGCTGGCCTCGGCAGATCTCCTATTCAGCTCTGCCGCCTGCCGGTTTGACTCAGCCGTCGACCGCGCTCTCTCCGATTCTTCCCGGAGCTGTTCGCCGCTGATCCGGATTTCTTCCGAAATGCCGCGGTTTTCTTCCGCGGTAGTGATTCCAAAGCTAATTTTCTTCCGGTCGCTTTCCGCGATTTCGCGCCTGGATTCCGCATCTTTGCGGTTTGATTCGGCCAGGGCGTAGCCATTCCAATTTCTCGGCATGGAGAGAATGGGGCGCCGGCTGCGCTGTGGTTTTAGAAGGCCTCCCAAATTCCTGCTGGTCATGGTGCGCTTCTTTCCGGGTGTCGGACTGGCCCGACTGACAAGGAGACAAGCCACGGACTTTCGTCCCGATCCCGCCCGTTGACGATGAACCAGGAGCGTTCAGGCACCAAAGATGGGATGATTTTCATTATATACCTATCCATACAAGCATTATCCCATCCAGGGGTGCATTTCAGTTGAGCGGCCAATTTCTCGTTCCGGTAAGGATGGGGGTTCGCGAACTGCCCATCCCGGATGCGCCAGGATCGTTTCCCACAGGACCGGATGCTGTTGGCGAAATCCTGCGATGGACCTAACCCCCGGCCCCTTCCCTAACCCCGGAACAGAACATCCGGGGCGCTGCGCGAGGGAAGGGGAGAAATCCAGTCCTCCCCCTTCCCTGCCCGCAGGGCCTCCGAGCGTTTTTTGCGAGGAGTCAGGGAAGGGGGTTGGGTCCAACGGGCGAATCCAGGTCCATTTATCTCAAACGAGGTTCGCTAGCAGCATCGAAGTGAAATGCACCCACTATCCAATTGGGAACACAGGATGAATCCCTAATTTAATCTTCTCGGGATTGATCCTGGTTTGGAAAGCCAGATCTGTTGCAACCTATCCCCTTCCCGCAGAGAAGAAAAGTGAAAAACCAGAGCTCGTGGGCGGGAAGGGGCGAAAAACACAAGAGGGTGGGGGTTTTATTCAGAGAACCTGGATTGAACATGGACCATCCAAAAGATGAAATCAGGGATGGTCTATGATTAACTCCCCCCGGTGAAGTAGATCGGGTTGGTCAGGGCCAGCACGGTCCCCTGGCTGTCGCGCAGGGTGACGTGGCACCAGCGCGCTGCGCCGCTCTCGATCTGCCAGGCCGCGGAGCCCTGCCCCCCGGCAGGAACCCGCTCGCGCTCCTCCCCGTCCACCACCAGCGCCGCGCGGTCGTCCGGGGCGCAGCCGCTCCAGCTCGCCGCGACGCGGATCGCCTCCCCGGCGGGCGCCGCCAGCGCGTCCCCCATCATGGCCGCCAGGCTGCCGGCGCGGGCCTGCAGGCCGAGCGCCGGGCCGGAGCTGAGATACAGGTGGCCAGCGCCGATCGCCCGCAGGACGGCCGCCTCGGAAAGCTCCGCCGCGTACACCACGTTAAAACCGTATTTCAGATCCAGGTGCTCACCGTGGTTATCCGTCCCGGCGGTCATCGGCAGGCGGCAGCCCTGGTTCAACCAGCGGTAGGCCAGCGCGAGGGCGTCTTCGTTGTTGACCTCGGAGCGCCAGTCCATATTCCACACCTCGACCGCCGAAGCGCCGCCGGGCATCAGGCCGGGGTGGCGCCAGTCGCAGCCGGTGCAGTATGGGTCTCCCGGGGCGGACGGATGCGCGATGACGAACAGGCCGCCGCGGGAGACGACCTCCTCGGCGACCTGGTCCATGCTGCGGCCTCCCGGGCGCGTCCGCCAATCGATCCATTGGTGGACGCCCAGCGCCAGCGCGTGGCCCCGGAACGTGGTCAGCTCCATCCCGCCCAGGGTCAGCAGGTCGTCCGCGGAGGCGGCCAGCATCTCCGCCAGCCCGGCGGTGCTGTTGTGATCGCTCAGGGTGGTGAAATCCAATCCCCGTGCGCGCGCGAAGGCCAGCAGGGCGGGGATATCCCAGCGGGCGTCGGAATGCGGCGAATGGGCGTGCAGGTCGCCGCGGTACCAGCCCGGTCCGCGCGGGGCGGTGCGCCCGGGGACCGGCGCGGGCGCGGGCTGCCCCTCCGGGTCGCTGTCCGCGCGGATGGTGAGCTTCATCTGGCAGCTCGGACCGGGCATCACCATGTGGGTATCCACTTCCACGGCCCACTCGCCGGGCGGGACCGGCCCCGGCAGGTAGCCGGGAGTCGCCCCGTCCGCGCCGATCACCACCTCGTGGCGGTCTCCGTGGCGGTGGCCCGCGCCGCGCCAGCCGGAAGGGTCGAAGACCGCCAGGGTGAGCATGTTGAGGTAGCCGGAAACCTCGTGGGGGGCGTACTCGAGCAGCACCCGCAGGTGGGTTGCCCCGCGGGGGAGCTGGAAGCTGAACAGGATATTTTGCTTCCAGTCCCGCTCGGTCAGGGAGCGCTCGAAGGCGGCTTTGAAGAGCTGCATCGGCGGATCGACCCGTCTCAGGCGGCCACGGCCGGGCCGACCACCGAATCGCGCCGGTTTTCGTCGGAACCGCGCAGGGGCTGGTTGCGCACCTCGACCGGCTCGGACTGGTCCGAATAGACCAGGTAGCGCGTCGGATAGAGCCAGACTTCGTCGCCCTCCCGGATGGCCGAAGCCTTCGGCGTGTATACCTTGAGGCGGTGCGCCGCGGCGGTCGCCTCGTCCGGGAAGAGACCGGGGACCACGACCAGCACCTTGCGGTAGTGCCCCAGGTCGATCGACTGGTCAATCGTCCCGTGCAGGAGGGAGGAGGGATCCGCGGCCTGGCCCGCCCCGGTAATCTGCAGGTCTTCCGGGCGGATGGCGACCGACAGGTTGTCGCCGGAGATTTTGTGATTCCCATCCCGCAGGGCATACTGGCCGATGCGCAGGTCTTCGCCCTGGCGGGCGGCGGAAAAGATATTCATCACGCCGATGAAATCGGCCACGAACAGGGTGCGCGGGTAGGCGTAAATTTGCGACGGCACGTCGAGCTGCTCCAGCCGGCCCGCGCTCATCACGGCAATCCGGTCGGCCAGGCTGAGCGCCTCTTCCTGGTCGTGGGTGACGAAGATGGCGGTGATTTTGACCCGCCGCTGGATGGCGTGCAGCTCCTCGCGCAGGCGCACCCGCAGCAGCGCGTCCAGATTGCTGAACGGCTCGTCGAGCAGGAGGATCTTGGGCTGCAGCACCAGGGCGCGGGCCAGGGCCACGCGCTGCTGCTCGCCGCCGGAGAGCTGCGCCGGGAAGCGCCGCTCGTACCCGGAGAGCCCGACCAGCGCCAGCGAGCTCTTCACCTGGCGGTTGATCTCGTCGTTGGGCGTGTGCCGCAGGCGCAGGCCGAAAGCGATGTTATCGGCGACGCGCATGTGCGGCCAGAGCGTGTACTTCTGGAAGACCATGCCGGTCGGGCGGTGGTTAGGGGGGATATCCACCACGGAGGCGCCGTCGATGCGCACGTCTCCGCTGGTCGCCTCTTCGAACCCCCCGATCATGCGCAGCGTGGTCGATTTCCCGCAGCCGGAAGGCCCCAGGATGCAGACGAATTCGCCGTCGGCCACGCTGAGGTTGACATTGTTGACCGCTGTGACGCTGCCAAACTGCTTGGTAAGACCCACGAGTTCTAGTGTCGCCATGGTTAGACTCCGAAGCCGGCAGAGATCGCGCCGCCGCGCACGTAGCGCTGGACGAAGAGCAGCAAGAAGAAGGACGGCAGCCAGAGGATGAGAGAAATGATCGCCCCGTACTGCACGA
>JAJYJF010000347.1 GCA_021796375.1 Chloroflexota bacterium
CGCCCTGGCAACCGGAGCGGACGGCCTGGCGAAATACCAGGCCAAGCTTGAGGCAGACGGCGTAACCTGTAACTGAGCCCGTCGCAATTCGCTGAATACCTTGATTGGAGGAGCCGATGAGTGAAGAAACCATCTACCAGCGGTTGATTAATGCTGGCATGTCGCGGCGAGAGTTCATGAAGCTGAGCGGGCTGGTGGCCGGGATGATGGGGCTGCAGTCTGTTTCGCCGGTGATGGCCAGCGGTCTGCCGGACCGGCTGGAACGTCCCTCTCCCCAGGCGCGGACCGTGGCCAAGGCCCTGGCGAGCAAGCCGCGCCTGCCGGTGATCTGGCTGGAGTTCCAGGACTGCGCCGGATGCAGTGAAGCCCTGACCCGCTCCCAGGCGCCAACGCTCGTCGACCTGGTGCTGAATTCGATCAGCGTCGAATATCACGAGACGCTCTCCGCGGCAGCCGGCTTCCAGGCGGAAGAGGCCAAGCAGGCGGCGATGAAGAAGTATGCCGGGAATTATGTCCTGGTGGTGGAAGGCGCGATCCCCACGAACGACGGCGGGATCTACTGCGCCATCGGGGGCAAGAGCGCGGTGAGCCTGCTCCAGGAAGCTGCGGCCGGCGCGGCGGCGGTCATCTCGACCGGGAACTGCGCGGCCTACGGCGGGCTTCCGCGGGCGAACCCCAACCCCACCGGCGCGCTGGGCGTGGCCGACCTGATCAAGGATAAGCCGGTGGTGAATATCCCCGGCTGCCCGGCCATCCCCGAGGTCTTCACCGGAACCCTGGCGCACTTCCTGGTCTTCGGCGCCCTCCCGGAGCTGGATTCGCTCGGCCGGCCTAAGACCTTCTACGGCCAGACCATCCACGACCGCTGCCTGCGCCGCGCATTCTACGAGGCCGGCAAATTCGCCTATTCCTTCGACGACGAAGGCGCCAAAAAAGGCTGGTGCCTGTACAAGCTGGGCTGCAAGGGACCGACGACCTACAACTCCTGCGCGACGCTGAAATGGAGCGGGGGGCTCTCGTTCCCGATCCAATCCGGCCATCCCTGCCTGGGCTGCTCGGAACCCAACTTCTGGGACGGGGGCGGCTTTTACCAGGGGCAGAGCGCTCCAATCGACCGGCCAACCGTTACCACGCTGGGTGCGGCGGCGGCGGTCGGGGCGGTCATCGGCGTGGGCGCCGGCGCGCTGAACGGCTCTCAGAAGCGGCACGCGCATGCCGCGGACGAAGAAAGGAAATCGGAATGAACTGGGAAAGCATTCTCAGCTTCGCGCGCGGGCCATTCTTCCAGGCAGCGCTGCTGATATTTGTCGCCGGGATGCTTTACCGCCTGGCGCGGATCCTCACCCTGGGCTGGAAGCCCGACCGGGTGGCGGCCCGGGGCAGCCGGTTTGGCGGCGCGGTCAAATCCTTCTTGAAAGGGATCTTGATCTGGCCGTTTATCCCCTGGGTTAAAAACACCTATTCGCGCAACCCGATCATCTACTGGGCCGGAGGCCTCTTCCACCTGGGGCTGTTCGTGACCATCTTCCTGGGGGCGGCCCACGAGCTGGTTTGGAAAAGCCTGCTTGGATTCGGCTGGCCAACCCTGCCGACGCCCATCGTGGACTGGCTGGCAGCCGGTGCCATCGCGGCGATGATCGCGCTGTTCGTCAACCGGCTGGTCAACCCGGTGCTCAAGCTGATCAGCGGGCCCGCTGAATGGGCCAACCTGCTGCTCGTCTTCCTGCCCATGACCACCGGCTACATGCTGACCCACCACCTGTGGCTGGCATACGAAGAGATGTTCAGCCTGCACATGCTCTCCGTGGACGTCCTGCTCATCTGGATACCGCTCAGCCGCATCTCGCACTTCATGTTCTATTTCTTCTCGAAAGCCATCCACGGCGCAGACTTTGGCAAGCGGGGCGTCACACCTTAGGAGACAAGCGATGCAAACTCAAACTGCAATCAATACGTTTATCGAAGAGACCGGCAGTTGGGTGGCCTCCCAGCTGGAAGCCTGCACCCGCTGTGGAATGTGCGCCGAAGCCTGCCACTTCTACCAGGCCACCGGCGACCCGGAATTTGCCCCGGTGTGGAAAATCGAGCTGCTCAAGCGCGCCTACGAGCAGCGCTTTACCCTGACCGGCAAGCTCAAGCTGGCCCTGGGGGTCGACAAACCTATCCACGACGAGGACGTGCTGCACTGGAGCAAGATCATCTATGAAGCCTGCACGCTGTGCAACAAGTGCTCGATGGTCTGCCCGATGGGGATCTCGCTGGGACCGCTGATCCACGACGTGCGCACCGGCATTTCAAAAGCGGGCGCGGTGCCGGCCGACCTGATGGCCGCCGTCAACAAGCAGATGGAAGAGGGCAGCCCGCTGGGCGTGACGGATGACGTCTACAACGACCGCATGGAGTGGGTCGCCGACGAATGGGAAGTGGAGCTGCCCATGGACCAGCGCGGCGCCGATACCCTGGTGGTCTTCAGCTCGATCGAGATCATGAAGTTCCCCGAGAACATCGCCGCGATCGCCAAGATCCTCCACAAGGCCGGCGAAAAATGGACCCTGAGCCGCAAGGGGCGCGAGGTGGTCAACTTCGGGTTCTACGAGGGCAGCCCGGAGCGCACCAAGATCATCATGGGCCGGGTGTTTGATGCGGCGAAAGAGCTGGGCGTCAAGAAGATCGTCGTCACCGAGTGCGGGCACGCCTACGATGCCCTGCGCTGGACGGCGGCGAATATGATGGACGTGCCGGCCGGGATCGAGGTCACCCATATCGTTGCCCTGCTGGGTGAATACGTCAAAACCGGGCGGATCAAGCTCAAGCAGGGTGCGTATAACGACGGCGCCATTACCTTCCACGATGCGTGCAAGATCCAGCGCCGCGGCGGGCACATCCAGGAGCCGCGCGACATCCTGCACATCCTCGCCCCCGACTCCTTCAAGGAGATGACCCCCAACCGCGAAGAATCGATCTGCTGCGGCGGCGGAGGCGGGGTGATCGCCATCAAAGAGGCCGACCCGATCCGGTATGCCGCTTTCGAGCTCAAGATCGATCAAATCAAGAAAGCCGGCGCCAAGACCGTCGCGATGAGCTGCTCGAACTGCCGCCTTCAGTTTGTTGACTGCGTGCAGCACTTCAACCTGGATGTTAAAGTTGCCGGCCTCAGCCAGATGGTGGCCGACGCGCTCGAAGAATAGGAGGCCCCAATGCCCCAAAGAATTGTGATTGACCCCATTACCCGTATTGAAGGTCACCTGCGCATCGAGGCCGCGCTGGA
>JAJYJF010000348.1 GCA_021796375.1 Chloroflexota bacterium
GCCCCCACTACTGCACCCGCTGCAGCAGCGACTCAACCCGCTGCCAGCGGCACTCAATATAAAGTCGGCCTGGTCACCGACACCGGCGGCGTGAACGATAAATCGTTCAACCAGTCCGCCTGGGCCGGCGTCCAGAAAGCTGGCCAGGATCTGGGGATGCAGGTCAAATACATCGAGTCGAAGCAGACCACTGACTACGAGAAGAACATCGATGAGTTCGCGACCGAAGGCTACAATGTCATCGTCACCGTGGGCTTCCTGATGGGCGACGCGACCGCCGCGAAGGCCAAGCAGTACCCCAACATCAAATTCGCCATCATCGACAACTCGTATTTCCCCACCAAGGGCTCCGCTGCCTGCCCTGACACCGTCAAAGACTGCTACAAGGACGGCGGCCTGACCAACGTCACCAGCCTGATGTTCCAGGAAGACCAGGTCGGTTTCCTAGCGGGCGTGCTGGCGGCCGGTATGGATAAGACCAATACGGTCTGCTCCGTCTCCGGCATGCAGATCCCGCCCGTGGAGCGCTACGTCATCGGCTATCAGAACGGCGCCAAGTGGATGAAGCCCGGCATCAACACCCTCAACGTCTATATCCCCTCCTTCACAGATCCCGCCACCGGCCACACTACCGGCATGAGCGAGATTTCGCAGGGCTGTGACGTGGTCTTCGGCGTTGGCGGCAACACCGGCAACGGCGGCCTGCTGGCTGCCAAGGAAAAAGGCTTGATGGCGATCGGCGTGGACGTCGACCAGTACAACACCTACCCCGAGGTCCAGTCGGCGCTGATCTCGAGCGCGATGAAGAACGTGGATGTAGCCGTTTACAACTATCTCAAGACCATCAAGGACGGCACCGATCAGGCTGGCATCCTCACCGCCAACATCAACAACGGCGGCGTTGGCCTGGCCCCCTTCCACGATTGGGACAGCAAAATTCCGCAGTCTGTCAAGGATAAGATCGCTGCGGCAACCGCTGGCCTGAAGGACGGCTCGATCAAGACCGGCTACTCAGCTCAGTAGTCCGCTACCAAATGACGCGAAGGAGGGTGTGATAGAATTAAATCACACCCTCCTTGTGTAATATCCGTATTCGCTGCCTTTATCGGTGCCGGGTGCAGGCTTGCCGGGGCAAATCAGAGATTGAATTCCGGATAACTCGGATGTGGATTCCAGGGGTTCGATGGCTGGGTTAAGCTGTTCTCGGATGGAACCGCTGGGTGGATCTATCCAACCAGCGGGTTGAAGCCGCGGCTTCGTGAAGATGGAGTCATTATGACCATCGTATTACAGGCAAAAGGCATCACCAAGCGTTTCCCAGGCGTCCTGGCCAACGATCACGTCGATTTCTCCCTCGAGAAAGGCAGCATCCACGCGCTGCTGGGGGAGAACGGCGCCGGGAAGTCCACGTTGATGAACATCCTCTACGGTCTCTACCAGCCGGACGAAGGGGAAATTTTCATCAATGGGCTCCCAACCAGGATCCTTTCCCCGCATGATGCCATCTCGCAGGGAATTGGCATGGTCCACCAGCATTTCATGCTGGTCCCCCCGCTTACGGTAACCGAAAATATCATGTTGGGGCAGGAAAGCGTCACCCCCTCCACCCAGGCGCTCGGTCCGATCGCGAAGCTCGACCGGCGCAGGGTGGCCGAGCGCATCCAGGCGCTGAGCCGCGAGTATGGGCTAATGGTCGATCCGGAGGTGGTGGTGAGGGATCTGACCGTGGGCGCGCAGCAGCGGGTGGAGATCGTCAAGGCGCTCTACCGGAACGCGGATATCCTCATCCTGGATGAGCCTACCGCCGTCCTGACCCCGCAAGAGGCGGATGAGCTGTTTGTGATCATGCGCAGCCTGGTCAAACAGGGCAAGTCGATCATCTTCATCACGCATAAACTGCGCGAGGTGCTGGATGTGGCGGATGACATCTCCGTCATGCGCGGGGGGCAGATGGTTGGCTCGCTCAAGCCGGCCGACGCCACCCAGGAGATCCTGGCGGAGATGATGGTGGGGCGGAAAGTCCTGCTGCAGATCGACAAAGAAGAAGCTCACCTCGGCGAATCCGTGCTCAAGGTGGAGGATCTGCAAGTCCAGGATGACCGCCGGCACATGGTTGTCAGCGGGGTCTCGCTGGAGGTATGCGCCGGCGAGATCCTGGGGATCGCCGGGGTGCAGGGCAACGGGCAGACCGAGCTGACCGAGGCCCTCACCGGGCTGCGCCGGGCGGCCAGCGGGCACATTTATATTCTGGGCAAGGATACGACCGCGGCCAATCCGCGCCAGGTGGTCGAGACGGAGACGTCTCACATTCCCGAAGACCGCCAGAAACACGGCCTCATCTTAAGCTTCCCGATCCGCGACAACCTGATCCTGAACACCTACTACCACCGGCCGTTTGCCCGCGGAATCGAAATGGAATACCTCCCCATCGAGGAGCACGCCAGGCAGCTGGTTCATACCTTTGACATCCGCACCCCTTCGATAGAGACCAAAACCGGCTCCCTCTCGGGTGGGAACCAGCAGAAGGTGATCGTTGCCCGCGAGCTTTCCCGGCCGGTGAAGCTCCTGATCGCCAGCCAGCCAACCCGCGGGCTGGACGTCGGCTCGATCGAATTTATCCACCGCCGGATCGTCGAAGCCCGGGATCACGGTGCCGCGGTGCTGCTGATCAGCGCTGAACTGGACGAAATTATGAGTTTATCCGACCGGATTGCGGTTATGTACAAAGGCAAAATTCTGGATACCCTGGATGCGAAAACCGCGACGCGCGAGCATCTCGGGCTTCTGATGGCAGGGGTTGTGAAGGAGGGCAATCATGGCTAATCCGAGCCCGGCCCTGCCCAATCCTGCGAACCGCTCGAACCGCTCGAACCGCCTGCAGCACCTGGTGGATCTGATTGGGATCCCGGTGCTGGCAGTTATCACCGCTTTTATCTTCGGCGGGATCGTCATCTGGATCACCAGCGGCAGCCTGCTATCCGTCCAGCAAGCTTACGTGGGGATGGTGCGCGGGGCGTTCCTCAAGGAGCGCGCCCTTTCCGAGTCGCTGGTTGCGACCATTCCATATATCTTCCTGGGGCTGGCAGTCGCGGTGGGCTTCAAGTCCGGGATGTTCAACATCGGCGTTGAAGGCCAGTTCTACCTGGGCTCGCTGGCGGGCGCGTTTGTAGGCCAGGCATTCGGCCAGTCAACCTCGCTGCCGGCCATCATCCTGATGCCGCTGTCGATCCTGGCCGGCGGGCTGACCGGGGCGATCTGGGCCGGC
>JAJYJF010000349.1 GCA_021796375.1 Chloroflexota bacterium
CGGGCGGCAGCATCGACCTGATGACCGACATGGTCACTGCCATGCGCAACAGCCCGGTCCCGGTGATCGTCTATGTGTCCCCACGCGGCGGGATGGCTGCCAGCGCCGGTACGGTGATCAGCCTGGCTGGGCACGTGACCGCCATGGCCCCGGAGACGATGATCGGCGCGGCCTCGCCGGTGGGTTCGCAGGGAGAGGATCTCGGCCAGACGGAGGCCACCAAGGTCAAAGAAAGCCTGAAGGCCACCGTGCGGACTCTTTCCACCCGCCGGCCGCCCTCGGCGATCCAACTCGCCGACAACATGATCGACAACGCCCAGGCGGTCTCCGCCACGGAAGCGCTCAAAGCCGGGTTGATCGACTTTATCGCGTCGGACCCCCGCGACCTGCTCAACCAGGTCAACGGCTTCAAGGTCGAGACGGTCAGCGGAACCCGGACGCTGCAGACTGCCGGCATCCCGATCCAGCCGATCTCGATCTCCTTCATCGAGCAGCTGCTCCAGACCCTGACGGATCCTAACATCGTCTTCCTGCTGCTGACCCTGGGGATTCAGGCCCTGCTGATCGAAATCTCCAACCCGGGCGGTTGGGTCGCCGGGTTCGTCGGGGTGGTCGCACTGGCGCTGGCCACCTACGGGCTGGGGATCCTGCCGGTCAACTGGTTTGGGATGATATTCCTGGCCGGCTCGTTCGTGCTTTTCCTGCTGGACGTGAAGGCCCCCACGCACGGCGCGCTGACCGCGGCGGGGCTGGGGGCATTTATCGTCGGCGCGCTGGTCTTGTTCAACTCGCCCGGCGTGCCGGCTTTTGACCGCGTTTCGGTCCCGCTCGTGGTTGGGACGGGGCTGGTGATCGCGGCGATCTTCTTCACCCTGGTCACCTTTGCCCTGCGCGCGCGGCGGGCGCCGCTGCGCACCGGCGGCCGCAGGGTCGTCGGGCGGGTGGGCGTGGCGCGCACCGCAGTCAACCCGGAGGGGACCGTCCAGGTCGGCGGCGAGCTGTGGACGGCTCGCCTGATCGAAGGCGAGCCGGCGATCCCGGCGGGCGCCGCGGTGGAGGTGGAGGCGGTGGAAGGGGTGCGCCTCCGCGTGCGGCGGGTAAGCGAGCAGCCCGGCATCCCGGACCAGCCGGCGGCCTTTTAACCGGCCGGCAGGGAGGCCCGGCATCCCCGGCGCTGGAATTTCTCCCCGGGGTATTCTCTCGATAATTCGATTTTTAGAGCTGGAATGGAAACATGATGAATCCCTAATTTACGCTTATTGGGATTTATCCTGGTTTGGAAAGCTAAATCTGTTTCAACCTATCCCCTTCATCCCCTTCCCGCAGATTGTAGAACCTGTCCCTTGCCCCGCATCGCGAGGCGCAGCCGAAGGACGCCCCAAATGGCCGACGACTGCCGGGAAACGCAATCTGGGGGTGGGGCCGGAGGTGGGGTGCACCCGGCTTACTGGGTTTGTTTTACCGGATCTGACTGTGGAAATGGGACGAGCGGCATGACGCGCTCGCTGAACCAGCCTTTTTCCCCGTTCGCCACCCGCCGGACGGCTTCGACGATCCGCCGGGGGGCCTCATCCTTGATCAGGTACCCGCTCACGCCCTGCTCGAGCACCAGGCGGATGTAATCTTTCTCGGCGTAGCTGCTGAGGACCAGGATGCGGGTTTCTGAATTTCCCTGGTGGAGCACGCTGGATGCTTCGATCCCATCCATCAGCGGCATCTCGATATCCAGGATGAGCACGTCTGGCTTTAACGAGTTCACCAGCTCAACGGCTTCCAGGCCGTTGTTTGCTTCCCCTAAAACCCGGATATCTTTTTTGGCGGCCAGCAGGCTGCGAATTCCGGCCCGCATGACCGGGTGATCATCCGCAAGAACGACCCGGATCGGGTGGTTATCGGCCGTAACGTTCGCGTCATCGGGTGTTGAATTTTTCTGGCTCATTAATGTTTCCTTAAAGTATTATATAGATAGAGACCTCGTAAAGGAGTAGGGAAAACCCGGTATGGGGCAGCAGGGAATACCCGGGGTGCCTGGAGCGTGGGGGCAGTAGCGCGGGCGCTTTGACGATTAATCTTTTTTCATGTATGATAGGAGCGCCCGGTCGGAGCGAACCAATCGATCTGCGATCAGAGCCGGGGTATGGATGCGATGGCGGCACTGGTTGATATCAATGACCTGAGCTTTGAATACCCTCTTCCGGGTGACAAAACACGCAGGGCAATTTCCCATCTTTCTCTCCAAATTCAGCCGGGTGAATACGTGGCCGTCATCGGCGCCAACGGCTCCGGAAAGACCACCCTGGCGCGCCACCTGAATGGGCTGCTGACGCCCGGTTCCGGATCGGTCAAAATTGCCGGCATGGATACCCGCGAGGCGGCGCGGCAGATCGACATCCGCGGGATCGTCGGGATGGTCTTCCAGTACCCGGAGGACCAGATCGTCGCCAATCTGGTTGAAGAAGATGTAGCTTTCGGGCTGGAGAACCAGGGGCTGCCGCCGGCCCAGATCCGCGCGGGCGTGGAAGCGGCGCTCCGCCAGGTGGGCATGTGGGAGGCGCGCGGCAGGCCAGCCTACCTGCTCTCCGCGGGGCAGATGCAGCGGGTGGCGCTGGCGGGCGTGCTGGCGATGAAACCCCAACTGATCGTCTTCGACGAGGCCACGGCGATGCTGGATCCGGCCGGGAGGCAGGCTGTGCTGGAGATGATGGACAGCCTGAACGCGCAGGGGATCACCATCGTTACCGTGACGCACTCGATGGCGGAAGCCGCCCGCGCCGGGCGCGTGGTCGTGTTAGACCAGGGATCTGTGGTCATCGACGGTCCTGCGCAGTTCGTATTCTCCAGGCAAGAGGTCCTGTATCCCCTGGGATTGGATCTCCCCCCGGCAGGGCAGATTGCAGGGCTGCTGCGGCCGGTCTTTCCGGAGATCCCGGCGGGCATCCTGGAGTTCGGCTCGCTGGTGGAGGCCATACCCCCCTACGCGGGCCAGGGATTCACGGAAGGCAGCCAGGCTGCCGCCGGCATCCAGACGGAGAGGGCTGAACCGCTGATCGACGTGATGGAGCTGAGCCATGTCTATCTCGCCGGCACCCCGCTGGCCCAGCAGGCACTCTCGGACGCCAACCTGCAGGCCGCGGAGGCCTCGGCGCACGGCCTGCTCGGTGCGACCGGATCGGGAAAATCCACCCTGCTGCAGCATCTGAACGGGCTGCTCCTCCCGCAGGAGGGGTACGTCCGGGTCGGTCCCTATTCCCTGAACAAT
>JAJYJF010000011.1 GCA_021796375.1 Chloroflexota bacterium
GTGTGTTTGCGGTGCGCCGCGACCGGGTGCGGATGCCCGATGGGCGCGAGGCGGCTTATGACGTGATCGACCACCCGGGAGCGGTGACGCTCATCCCGGTGGACGAGCAGGGCAGGATGTGGTTCGTGCGCCAGTACCGCTCGGGCGTGCGCGACACGCTGCTGGAGCTGCCGGCCGGCACCCGGGACGTGGGGGAGGATCCGCAGGACTGCGCGCGGCGCGAGGTGCGCGAGGAGATCGGCCTGGCGGCCCGCCGCATCGAGAACATCGGGGAGGTCTACCTCGCCCCAGGATATTCCACCGAGTACATGGTCTTCTTCCTGGCGACCGATCTGGTTTCCGATCCGCTCGAGGGCGATGAGGACGAGTTTCTCGCGGTGGAAAGCTACCCGGTGAGGGAGGTCTACCGCATGGCGGCGGCAGGGGAGATGCGCGACGGCAAGACCCTGGCGGCTTTGCTCCTGGCCCGGCCCCACCTGGAGAAGATGTTTCCGAAAGAGTTTGCATAGCCCGGAATTTGAAGTAACGAGCGGGAAGATGGAGTCCCCTGGGGTGGATCTCGGGGGACTTTGTAGTTTCCCTTCGCACAGGCTGAGACCGCCACAACAAACCCCTGCGGTCCGCGGGCCAATCTCAAAATATATAAAAATTGTCTGAATATGACAGGTCACAGGGAAAATTTGTGTCCTATATCACTATGGGATTCTCCCCACGCGGGTTAAACTGGGATGATTCGATTCCCAACCTGATCGGCTGGGGAACGAAAAATTTTTGTGCCTTCGCGGATTTACTGCCGCTGATTGAACCCTCTGAACGGAGAAGCTCAAAATGACGCGTGTTATGGTCACACTTGACGGAAATGAAGCCGTAGCGAACGTTGCCTACCGGCTCAGCGAGGTGATCGCCATCTACCCGATCACCCCATCCTCCCCCATGGGGGAATTTTCAGACAGCTATATGGCCGTCAACCGGCCGAACCTGTGGGGCACCATCCCCACGGTGGTCGAGATGCAGTCCGAAGGCGGTGCGGCGGGCGCGGTCCACGGCGCGCTGCAGACCGGCGCCCTGACCACCACCTTCACCGCCTCCCAGGGCCTGCTGCTGATGATCCCCAATATGTTCAAGATCGCCGGCGAGCTGACCTCGACGGTGTTTCATGTCTCGGCCCGGTCCCTGGCAACCCAGGCCCTTTCCATCTTCGGCGACCATTCCGACGTGATGGCCACCCGCTCGACGGGTTTCGCGATGCTCGCCTCCCGCTCGGTCCAGGAAGCTCAGGATATTGCCTTGATCGCTCAGGCCGCCACCCTCGAATCGCGGGTCCCCTTCCTGCACTTCTTCGATGGGTTCCGCACCTCGCATGAGGTGAACAAAATCGAATCGCTGGACGATGAAGACCTGCGGGCGATGATCGACGACGAGCTGGTGCGGGAGCACCGCGCCCGGGCGCTGAGCCCGGATCATCCCATGCTGCGCGGCTCTGCCCAAAACCCGGATGTTTACTTCCAGGGCCGCGAGACGGTCAACCGCTTCTACCTGGCCTGCCCGGCGATCGTCCAGAAGGCGATGGACAAATTCGGCGCGCTGACCGGCCGACACTACCACCTTTTCGACTACGCCGGCGCTCCCGATGCCGAGCGCGTGATCGTGGTGATGGCCTCCGGCGCGGAGACCGCCGAGGAGACGGCTAACGTGCTGAATCAGGCCGGTGAGAAGGTTGGGGTGCTCACCGTTCACCTCTACCGGCCCTTCTCGATGGAAGCCTTCGTTGCCGCCCTGCCCGCCACGACCAGGACGATCGCCGTCCTCGACCGCACCAAAGAGCCCGGCGCCAACGGCGAGCCGCTGTATCAGGACGTGGTGACCGCCATCAGCGAGATGATGGCGCAGGGCGCCACCCCCTTCAAATCGATGCCCCGCATCATCGGCGGGCGCTACGGTCTGTCCTCCAAAGAGTTTACCCCGGCCATGGTCAAGGGCGTTTACGACGAGATGGCCAAACCTCAGCTGCGCAATCACTTCACGATCGGGATCAACGACGACGTCACGCACACCAGCCTGGAATACGACCCCAACTTCTCGATCGAAGCCGGCGATGTGGTCCGCTGCCTGTTCTTCGGCCTCGGCTCGGATGGGACCGTGGGAGCGAACAAGAACTCGATCAAGATCATCGGTGAAGAGACCAGCAACGGCGCGCAGGGCTACTTCTACTACGACTCCAAGAAATCCGGCACGGTCACCGTCTCTCACCTGCGCTTTGGCCCGCGGCCTATCCGCTCCGCATACCTTATCAGCCAGGCCTCGTTCGTGGCCTGCCACCAGTTCTCCTTCCTGGAGCGCGTCGACATGACCCGCTTCGCCACGCCGGGCGGCGTTTTCCTGCTGAACAGCATCTACGGCCCGGACGACGTGTGGGAGCACCTGCCCCGCGAGGTCCAGACGGATATTCTCCAAAAGCAGCTGCGCTTCTACGTGATCGACGCGTATCAGGTCGCCGCGAAAACCGGGATGGGAGGCCGGGTCAACACCATCATGCAGACCTGCTTCTTTGCCATCTCCGGCGTGCTGCCGCGCGACGAGGCCATCGAGCAGATCAAGAAGAGCATTAAGAAGACCTACGGGAAGCGCGGCGAGGCCGTGGTGCAGAAGAACTTCGACGCGGTCGACCAGACGCTCATCAACCTGCACGAGGTCAAAGTCCCCGGCGCGGTCACCAGCACCTTCGGCCGCCGCCCAGCGGTTCCCGCAGCCGCCCCGGAGTTCGTCCAGAAAGTCCTCGGCCAGATGATCGCCTTCGACGGCGACAACCTGCCCGTCAGCGCGATGCCGGTCGACGGCACTTTCCCGACCTCCACCGCGCGCTGGGAGAAGCGGAACATCGCGCTTGAGATCCCGGTCTGGGAGCCCGACCTGTGCATCCAGTGCGGCAAGTGCGCGTTTGTCTGCCCGCACGCCGCGATCCGCCAGAAGGTTTACGACCCGGCCCTGCTGAAAGACGCGCCGCCGACCTTCAAATCGCTGGATGCCAAGTACAAGGAGTTCCCGGGCGCCAAATACTCGCTGCAGGTAGCCCCGGAGGACTGCACGGGCTGCACCCTGTGCGTGGACGCCTGCCCGGTGAAGGATAAGAGCCATGCCGGACGGAAATCCCTCAACATGGCTCCCCAACCGCCCCTGCGCGAGAGCGAAGCCGCCAACTGGGATTTCTTCTTCAACCTGCCCGAGGCTGACCGGACCGCGTTCTCGCCGACCACGATCAAGAACTCGCAGCTGCTGCAGCCGCTGTTTGAGTTCTCCGGCGCGTGCTCCGGCTGCGGGGAGACCCCTTACATCCGGCTGATCAGCCAGCTTTTCGGCGACCGGATGGTGGTGGCGAACGCTACCGGGTGCTCCTCGATCTACGGCGGCAACCTACCCACCACGCCCTGGGCGTCCAACAACCAGGGACGCGGGCCGGCCTGGTCCAACTCGCTGTTTGAAGATAACGCCGAGTTCGGCCTGGGGATGCGCCTGACGGTCGATAAGCAAAACGAATACGCGCGCGAGCTGGTACCGGCTTTCGCCGGAGCGCTGGGCGATGAGCTGGTGTCCGCCCTGCTCCAGGCCGACCAGACCACCGACGCGGGGATCGCCGCCCAGCGGGAGCGGGTATCCCGGCTCAAGCAGCGCCTGGCGGGGGTCGATGACCCGCGCGCCAAGAACCTGCTCAGCGTCGCCGACGCGCTGGTGCGCAAGAGCGTCTGGATCGTCGGCGGCGACGGCTGGGCCTACGACATCGGCTACGGCGGGCTGGATCACGTGATGGCCTCGGGCCGCAACGTCAACATCCTGGTCCTCGACACCGAGGTTTACTCGAATACCGGCGGCCAGGCCTCCAAGTCCACCCCGCGCGCGGCGGTCGCCCGCTTCGCGATGAAGGGCAAGAGCCTGCCCAAGAAAGACCTGGGCATGATCGCCATGTCGTACGGGTATGTGTACGTGGCAAAAGTAGCCATGGGCGCCTCCGACGCGCAGACGCTGAAAGCCTTCCTGGAAGCCGATGCGTACAACGGGCCGTCCCTGATCATCGCTTACAGTCCCTGCAAAGAGCAGGGGATCGACCTGGAAAAGGGCCTGCAGCAGCAGCGCCTGGCGGTGGCTTCCGGGATGGAGCCGCTCTACCGCTACAACCCGGCTTTGATCGATGAGGGCAAGAACCCCCTGATCATCGACTCGAAAGATCCCAGCATTCCGCTGGAAGAGTTTGCTTACAACGAAACCCGCTACCGCATGCTCCTGCTCTCCGACGAAGCCCGCGCCGAGATGCTTATGAAGGAGGCTAAATCGGACGTCCAGAGGCGCTGGAGCCTTTACAAGCAGATGGCTGCTATCCACTACGACGGCCAGGGGAAACCCGAGTAGCGGTTCAGAAACCAGTAGGAGCCTTGCGCAGAGCATCCGCGCAGGGCTCCCCTTTAGAAAGCCACATGGAGGGGCTCGCATGACTGACCTGACCACGACTTACCTGGGCTTGAATCTAAAAAATCCGCTGGTCGCATCGGCCAGCCCGCTGTCCAAAAAAGTCGACACCGTCCGCAAGCTGGAAGACGCCGGAGCCTCCGCCGTCGTCCTGTATTCGCTGTTCGAAGAGCAGATCGTCCACGAAAGTCACAAGCTGAGTTATTTTCTGGACCAGGCCAACGAGCCCAGCCGGGAGTCGAACCCTTACTATCCCGATCTGGACCACTACAACGTGGGCCCGGATGGATACCTGGAGCATATCCAGAAAGTCAAGAAAGCGGTGTCCATCCCGGTCATCGCGAGCTTAAACGGCGTGACCGACAGCGGCTGGGTAGAATATGCGAAGAACATGGAAGACGCCGGAGCGGACGGGCTGGAGCTGAACCTGTATAACATCCCCACCGACCTGTACCTCAGCTCCGCCGAGATCGAAAACGGCTACCTGGACCTGATCCAGCGGGTGCGCGATGAGATCAAGATCCCCTTCGCGGTAAAACTCAGCCCGTTCTTTACCTCCCTGCCGTATTTCGCCCGCAAGGCGGCCGAAGCCGGGGCGAACGGCCTGGTGCTGTACAACCGCTTCTACCAGCCGGACCTGGATGTGGAGACCCTGGAAGTCGTCCCCTGCCTGGAGCTTTCGACCTCGGCCGACATGCGGCTGCCGCTGCGCTGGATCGCCATCCTCTACGGCCGGGTGGAGATCGACCTGGCGCTGACCAGCGGGGTCCATACCGCCGTCGATGCGATCAAGGCGGTGATGGCCGGCTCCAGCGTGGCGATGATGGCATCCGAGCTGGTGGCAAAAGGCCCATCGCGGCTGGGCGAGATCCTGAAGGACCTGGGGGATTGGCTTGAGAAATACGAGTACGAGTCGATCCAGCAGATGAAGGGCAGCATGAGCCAGCGGGCCGTGGAAGACCCGGCGGCTTTCGAGCGCGGCAACTATATGAAAGCCCTGCAGACCTTCGACCACCGCCTGCCGTAACGAACGTCTCGGTAACCTCTCAAATGTAAGCGCCGCCCATTCCCGGAGGGGCGCCTCGCCCCAGGCAAGAACGCCTGGGATTTCACGAGGCGCCTCTCCGGTTTATACTGCCCGGAGCAGGTTGGGCAGCGGCGGCGCGGGCTTCCCTGGCGGGCTGGGTGCTGGACGCGAGCCGCCGCCGGCCGGATTACCGCCGGGTGAAAAAAAGGCTCGCCGCGGAGGTCGCGGCGAGCACCATATTCTGGAATCGTTTCCAACTGGATTTCGGAAGGGCGGAGGAGTTCTCAGCGGTTGACCACCATCCGGTCCACGAACTCATGGACCGGCATGGCATCCAGGCGCGCGGGGTCGTCGAAAAGCGCCCGGATGCTCCCCGCCTGCTCGGGTGAGAAGCGCCTGCTGAGGCTGCTGCGGAACTTTTCGGCCAGGAGCGGCTCCGCCTCGGCGCGGCGGCGGCGGTGCCCGAGCGGGTACTCGACCTCCGCCTTCTCCGTGTGCGTGCCGTCCCGAAAGAAGACCTGCACGGCGTTGGCGATCGACCGCTTCCCCGGGTCGAGATAATCCTTTGAGTAGCGCGGGTCTTCCACCACCTGCATCTTTTCCCGCAGGGCGTCGATGCGCGGGTCGGCGGCGGCCCGGTCTTCGTAGTCTTCGGCGGTGAGCGAGCCTTTAATCAGCCCGACGGCGGTCATGTACTGGATGCAGTGGTCGCGATCGGCGGGGTTGTAGAGCGGGCCGCGCTTGTCGATGATGCGTACAGCCGATTCCTGACTGGTGATGGTGATGCGCTCGATCTCGTCGAGACGGTCCTGCACCTGCGGGTGCAGGCGGACGGCCGCCTCGACCGCGGTCTGGGCGTGGAACTCGGCCGGGAACGAAACTTTGAAGAGCACGTTCTCCATCACGTAGGAGCCGAAGGGGCGCTGCAGCTTGAACGGCTGCCCGCGGAAGAGCACATCGTAGAAGCCCCAGGTTTTGGCGGTCAGCGCGGAGGGATAGCCCATCTCGCCCTGGAGCGCCATCAGCGCGAGGCGCATACCGCGGCTGGTCGCGTCTCCCGCCGCCCACGATTTGCGCGAGCCGGTATTGGGGGCGTGGCGGTAGGTGCGCAGGGATCCGCCGTCGATCCAGGCGTTCGAGACCGCGTTGATCACCTGCTCGCGAGAACCGCCGAGCAGGTTCGTGACGACCGCCGCCGTCGCTACCCGGACGAGCAGCACGTGGTCGAGGCCCACCCGGTTGAAGCTGTTTTCCAGCGCCAGCCCGCCCTGGATCTCGTGCGCCTGGATCATCCCGGTCAGGACGGTTTGCAGGCTGAGGGGCGGCCGGCCCGCGGCGGCGGCCGTGCGCGAAGCCCAATCCGCGGCGGAGAGGATGCCGCCCAGGTTGTCCGAGGGGTGCCCCCACTCGGCAGCCAGGAATGTGTCGTTGAAATCCAGCCAGCGGATCATGGCGCCCAGGTTGAAGGCGGCGGTGACCGGGTCGAGCTGGAAGGAAGTCCCCGGAACCCGCGCCCCGTTGGGGACGACGGTCCCCGGGACGACCGGGCCGAGCAGCCTGGTGCACGCCGGGTACTCCAGGGCGTTGAAAGCGCAGCCGAGGCTGTCCATCAGGCACAGGCGTGCGGTGGCGTACGCCTCAGCGGCCGTGAGGCGGTAACCGGTCACGTAATCGGCGATCTGCTGCAGGATTTCGTCGGGTTGGGGGCGGATATTGAGCTCAGCTGGGGGCATGGGGTATCCAGGGATGAACTGAGAAAATATGAACCGTGATCCGCGAATTGTGAAATGTCCTTGCTAAACTCGAAATCCACTCACGATTCAGGAATCACGGTTCTCTGCGATAAAATGCCTGATTTGATCTCTTTCGCCTAAGCCTGCCGCTTGGAAAGCGGAATATAGGGGCGCGGCTCCGGGCCGATGTAGTGCGCGCTCGGGCGGATGATCTTGTTATCCAGGCGCTGCTCGATGATATGCGCGGCCCACCCGGCGGTGCGCGCCATGACGAAGAGCGGCGTGAACATCGAGGTGGGAATGCCCATCATCCGGTAGCAGACCGCGCTGTACCAATCCAGGTTGGGGAAAAGCTGCTTGACTTCCCACATGGTATCTTCGATGCGCTCGGCGATATCGCACAGGGTTTCGTCGCCGTAATCCTTGCACAGCGTGCAGGAGACGCCCTTGAGGATGATCGCGCGCGGATCGGAGATGGTGTACACAGGATGGCCGAACCCCAGGACGATGCCTTTATTCTCCACCAGCTGCCGGATCCCGCGGTCGGCTTCCTCCGGGCTGGCGTAGCTCTCGATCACCTCCATGGCGGCCTCATTTGCCCCGCCGTGCTTGAAACCGCGCAGCGCGCCGATCGCGCCGGTGATGCAGGAGTACATGTCCGAGCCGGTGCCGGCGATTACCCGCCCGGTGAACGTGGAGGCATTGAACTCGTGCTCGCCGTAGAGGATCAGGGTTATATCCATGGAGCGCTCGTGCAGGGCGCTGGGTTTTTCCCCGTGCAGCAGGTGCAGGAAGTGCCCGGCGATCGAATCGTCGTCGGTCTCCACGTCGATGCGCCGCCCATTATGGGAGAAATGGTACCAGTAAAGTAGTATGGAGGGGAAAATCGCCAGCAAGTGGTCGGCGATATCCCGCGCACCCTCCAGCGGGTAATCATGTCGTTCTGGGAGCAGGGTGCCCAGCACCGAGCAGCCGGTGCGCAGGACGTCCATCGGGTGCGCCGCGGCCGGGATGGTTTCCAACACGGTCTTGAGCGGCGCCGGCAGCCCCCGGTTGCGCTTGAGTTTCTGCTTGTAGCGGTCCAGCTCCGAAGGCATCGGTAGATCGCCGTGGACGAGCAGATAGGCGACCTCTTCGAAGGTGGAGAACTCACTCAGGTCATGGATATCATACCCGCGGTAGTGCAGTTCGCGGCCATTGGATCCAACGGTGCAGATCTCGGTTTGCCCGGCCTCAATCCCCGAAAGGGCAACGGATTTCTTCCGCGGAGCGACCGTTGGCGCAGCTTGTTCACTCATCCCTGTTTCTCCTTTTCAAATAACTGGTCCAATTTTTGTTCATATGCGTGGTAGCCCAAGATATCGTACAGGTCGTTGCGACTTTGCATCTGCGGGACGACCGAGGCTTGGGTCCCCTCGGTCCGCAGGGTTTGATAGACGTTCAAAGCGGCGGCGCTCATCGCCCGGAAAGCGGAGAGCGGGTAGAGCGCCAGGCTGACCCCGGCGCCGGCGAGCTGGCTGAGGGTAAAGAGGGGGGTCAGGCCGAACTCGGTCAGATTTGCCAGCACCGGCACCCCGACCGCGCGGGTGAACTCGGCGTACATGGCGAGGTCGGTCATCGCTTCCGGGAAGATCATATCCGCGCCCGCTTCCACGCAGGCGACCGCGCGCGCCACCGCCGCCGGAAGTCCTTCCACCGCCAGCGCATCCGTGCGGGCCATGATGACAAAATCCGGATCGGAACGCGCATCCACCGCGGCTTTGACGCGGTCGACCATTTCCTCTTTGGAGACGATGGCTTTGCCGGGGCGGTGCCCGCAGCGCTTGGCCTGCACCTGGTCTTCGATGTGCATCCCGGCGGCGCCCACCTTGATCAACGAGCGGACGGTGCGGGCGATGTTGAAGGCGCTGCCGAAGCCGGTGTCGACATCCACCAGGAGCGGCAAATCGGTGGCATCCGTGATGCGCCGGGCGTCGGTGAGCACATCCTCCAGGGTCGTGATCCCCAGGTCGGGCAGTCCGAGCGAAGCCGCCGCCACGCCGCCGCCGGAAAGGTACAGGGCGCGAAAACCCGCCCGGGCAGCCAGCAACGCCGCATAGGCATTGATGACCCCTGCCACCTGAAGCGGTTTTTCCTCAGCGAGTGCGTCCTGCAAGCGGGGATGATGGTTCATGCGTCCTCGATCGGGGTTTGCTTCCCTTTTCTCCGCCTGCTGATTCGTCCAGCAGGGTTGATGTATGTTGATTCAGGGTTCACACTGTTAGTAATGATAATCTCAGTGGGGCAACATGTCAACTTTCAGGGTATATAAAGTCAGGATACCTCAATATTTCTCGCGAGAATCGCGGCCCCCGCCCGCCGTTTTTTCCGGTGGAGGCGGTAGGTTCCGGGCCGGGGGGAACGGCCCCGGCGCGGGAGGAGCGGGATCTGCTCTATCCCGTCAGGGCAAACCTTTCCCAGGGCCGCGGGCGCCGAAGCGGCGGGTAAGCGAAGGGTATTCAGCGGAAAGTAAACCGGGATACCCGCGTGGATCGGTCCGGATTAGGGGGAATCCTATTTATTTGTAGGGGATTTCCCGTTGCGTTTTTCCGGCCGGAGTGGATATAATGCGTGGATCAAGTCCAGAGGGGTCTTATTGATGGTGCTGCAGAAGGACCAACAATTCCAGACCAGTAAACGCCACCCCGTCAGGTTCCTGACGGGCTCTTTCAGGGCTTGTGGAATCTTTGCAAGCAGCAAAACCGGAGGAGAAGCCGGCATTTTTGATCGGTTCTTTAATTATGATGGTTGTAGAGAAAGCACGCAAATATCTCGAGAAAAATCCGTATCTGATCGTAATTCTTTACTGCGCCATTGCCAGCACGATCGTCTGGTGGATCGGGCTCGCCCGTCTGGCGCCGCTCCTGAAGCTTTATAACACTCCCCGCTTAGATATTTCCTTTCTGCGATCCGAAGGCGCTCCGGGATTGGAGCGGATCGTCGCCTCGTTTATCGTCCTCGCGGGGTCATACGGGCTGGCGTATTACTGGGCCGGAAAAGCCCACGGCAAGCTGGCCTGGGCGGTGATCATAATGGGCGGGCTGCTCCAGGCGGGGGTATTGCTCTACATGGCGCCGTTCACCTCGACCGACATCTTCGACAACATCTCCCACGGGCGCATCCTCGCCCTCTACCACGCCAACCCCTTCCAAACGGTAGCGGCCCTTTTCCCCCACGATCCATTTACCCGCTTCGACGGCTGGCCCCAGGCCCCCTCCGCGTACGGTCCGCTGTGGGAAGACACCGCCGGGCTGATCGCCCGGCTGGCGGGCAATGGGATCGTGCAGAACGTGATAGCGTTCAAGCTGCTGCCGGGCCTGCTGTGGACCGCCTGCGCCGGGGTGGTTGGCTTGATCTTGCGGAAGCGCTCGCCCTCGAACGCGCTGCGGGGGGTGCTGCTGCTGGCCTGGAACCCGGTGGCTTTGTTTGAGGTGTGGGGGAACGGGCACAATGACCCCGCGTTTTTGATCTTTGTCCTGCTGGCCATCTGGGCGCTGCTGGAGCGGCGCTACACGCTGACGATCCTGTCGCTGACGGTGGGGACGCTGGTGAAGTTCATGCCGGCGGTGCTGATTCCGGCGGCGGGGCTGATCGCCCTGCAGCAGCTACCGGGCTGGCGGGTGCGGCTGGGGTACCTGCTGCGGACGGGGCTGGCCAGCCTGGGGCTGGTGGTGGTGGCGTACGCCCCCTTCTGGCGGGGGCTGCAGACCCTCTCCCTCAACCGGCGCGCTCACCTGTTCTCCAACTCGCTCAGTTCGGCGATTTATTTCACGCTCAGCAAGTCCATCGGGGCGGTAAGAGCGGATCATTTGATCGTCCCGGTCGCGGCGGCCCTGACGGTGGTGTTTGCGTTATGGATGGCGTACCGGGCGATGCGCTCGACGGCGCCGGACCGGTTTGCGGTGGCGGCCATGCTGACGTTTGCCTTCTACCTGTTGGGAACGGTGCTATTTTTCTGGCCGTGGTACACACTGTGGCTGGTGGCGCTGATCCCGCTGGTGCGGGACCGGCAACTGCGCACCCTGGCGATCCTGTTCTCCTTCTCGGCCATCTCACGCTACTTCATCGTCTATCCGGCTTTCAACTGGAAGCCGCCGCTGCTGCAGCAGCCGATGCTGGAGATCTACCAGGTGGCCATCCTCTTTGGCATCCCCTGGCTTTATATGGTTTACGCCCTGGTAGCCCGCCGGCTGAAGCCGGCTCCGCAGCCTCAGCCGGCCGTGCAGACGTTTCGGATCCGGCCCAGGGAAGTGGAGCGCAAAACCAGGGTCCCAGAGTAAACCTGGCGAACGCGATTTTTCGGCAGGCACTCCACGGTAGGACAGCGCGCCTCCCAGAGATCACCCTGGGAGGCGCGCTGCCCCGAAGTTTAATCGTTTCGAGGGATGCCGGCTAATGGGCGTAGATCAGCAGCCCGGCAGCGCCCGCCAGCACCAGGATCAGGATGACCGGGACGCGTTTGGTCAGCGCCAGCCCCAGGGAGGCCAGCGTGATCGCCGCCGCGCGCCAATCGATGATGGCCGACTGGGCCAGGCTCCAGGCGACCGCCAGGGTCAGCCCGACCACGGCGAGGGCGAGCCCGCGGGTAAAATCCTGGACGGACTGCACCCCCTGGATGCGCGAGTAAAAAGCGGCCAGCCCGAGCACGAGCAGCGGGGGAATGCTGAGGCCGGCCAGCGCAATCCCGGCCCCGGCCCACCCGTGGATCAGGTAACCCAGGCTGATGCTCCACAAACCGGTCGGGCCGGGGCTTACCTGCCCGACGGCCAGCGCGGTGATGAAATCGGTGGGTTTTGCCCATCCCAGCGCGGTCAGGTCGCGCTGCAGGAAAGGCAAATTTCCCACTCCCCCAAAAGAAAGCAGCGACGCTTTCAAAAACAACCAGAAGAAGAGCAGCGCGTTCACCCGGCCTCTTCTTTCTTTTCGGCCGGCCGGTCCAGCGGCAGGATGGTGAACAGGGTCACCCCGACCAGCCCACCCCCGAGGAGAACCACCACCGGGGAAACCCCGCTGGCCGCCAGGGTCAACGCCGATCCAGCCATGATGCCCAAGCTCAGCCCCAGGCGGGCGCGGCTTTCCTGGCCGGCCCGGCTGATCAGTGGTCCCGCCATATTGGCGGCCATAGCCAGCGACAGCCCGATCGTCGCCGGAAGGATGCCTTTCATGGCTGCCTGCACCTGGGGCTGGTTCCGGATCAACCCGAAACCGGCGGTCATCAGAATGGTAACCGTGCTGCTGGGGAGCAGCAGCCCGACGGTTGCGGCGATCAGCCCGAGCCAGCCGCGCAGGTGGTAGCCCACCAGGATGGTCAGCTTGATGAGGTTAATCCCCGGGGCAATCTGTGACAGCGACCAGGCGCGGAGAAATTCCTCTTCGTCGAGCCATCCGCGGTCGATGCAGGTCTGGTGGACCAGGAAAAATGTGGCTGAGCCACCACCGAATGACTGGATCCCCAGCAGAAGAAATATCGTGAAAAGCTGCCACAGGCTGGGGCGGGGCAGGCTGAGAAGCCGATGAGCGCGATTGGTCATGCGGAACTTACCGCCAGGGGTTTGAGAGGCTGGTCCGGCGGGGTTCCCTGCCAGACGAGAAGAGTATACCGTATATTCCGCAGGATAAATGAAAACGATCCGGCGCCTGTTTTCTTATCCCCCGTTGCCGGATCGTTCCGAACCACTTCCAACTGCTACATCCAACTTATCTGTGTGACCCTCCTTTTTCCCTTAATCCGATAATCCCACACCTTCCGATCGATACCAGTAACTTGTTAACCCCGCTTGATCTAGCTGTAGTTTAGCCGCGGGGGAAATGCACGGCAATCACCCGGGCGGATTAATTTCCAATCATCCCGGGTGAGCAGGCAGGGGTTTTTATATCAGTGGGTGACGGAATGCTCGACCAGCCCAGGCAGCCACGCAGGGCAAGATAGCAAGCCGAGGATGATGAGCCAGAAAATCCCGGTGGCGATGATCACCACCAGCTTCCCCCCGATCAGACTGGCCGATGAATGGGAAAAAAAGTTGCGGGCGTCGTTGCGGTTCATGCTGCCCTCCTTCTCCACCACTCCAACAAGAACCAAAAAGCAAACCGGCTCCGATTAACGATATTTACTTTTCCGTTGCATGCTTCGTGCCAGAAACCCTCCCGGCGTTGGGGAATTTCTGAGCCTGCTATATATTTAACACAGATTTCGGGAAAAAGCTACCGGGAATGGGGCTTCACGGGAAGATTCACGTGGTTTTAAGATCGGGTTTGACGCTAATAAGATTTCTACATAACGTTAATGATCTTCTTGCATGGAGTGGTTAAGCTGGTATCCAGGAAACCTTTGAAAGAAAGGACAGCAAACATGCCAAAGATTATCGGTATCGATTTAGGAACTACCAACAGTGTCGTCGCGGTGATGGAAGGCGGCGACCCGGTTGTGATCCCCACCGCGGAAGGCTCTCGCCTGCTCCCTTCGGTGGTCGGGTTTAATAAAAACGGTGAGCGGCTGGTTGGCCAGGTGGCCAAGCGCCAGGCGGTGGTTAATCCGGAAAATACGATCTATTCCATCAAACGCTTCATGGGACGTCGCTTCGCCGACGTTGAATCCGAGCGCAAGCTGGTGCCCTACCAGGTGATTCAGGGGCCCAACGGTGAAGCGCGCGTGCGCATCCCGGTGGTGAACCGCGAGTTCAGCCCCGAGGAGATTTCGGCCATGATTCTGGCCAAGCTGAAGACCGATGCGGAAGCCTACCTGGGGGAGAAAGTTTCGCAGGCGGTGATCACCGTCCCGGCATACTTCAACGACAGCCAGCGCCAGGCCACCAAAAACGCCGGCCAGATCGCCGGGCTGGAGGTGCTGCGGATCATCAACGAGCCGACCGCATCCGCCCTGGCCTACGGCCTGGACAAGAAGGAAAACGAAACGATCCTGGTCTTCGACCTGGGAGGCGGTACGTTTGACGTGAGCCTGCTCGAGGTCGGCGAAGGGGTGGTTGAGGTCCGCGCGACCAACGGCGATACCCACCTGGGCGGCGACGACTGGGACGAGCGCATCGTCAACTGGGCGGCGGATGAGTTCAAGCGCGAGCAGGGCATCGACCTGCGCAAGGACCGCCAGGCACTGCAGCGGCTGCGCGAAGCGTCGGAAAAGGCCAAGATCGAGCTCTCCAGCGTCCTGGAGACCGAGCTCAACCTGCCCTACATTACCGCGGACGCGAGCGGGCCGAAGCATATGGTCCTCAAGCTGTCGCGCGCCAAGTTCGAGCAGATGACGGAGGACCTGGTCCAGCGCTGCCGCGGCCCGTTTGAGGCCGCCGTGAAAGATGCCGGCATCTCCATCAGCGGCATCAACGAGATCGTGCTCGTCGGCGGGGCCACCCGCATGCCGATGATCCAGGAGCTGGTACGCAGCCTGGTCAACAAAGAGCCGAACAAGAGCGTCAACCCGGACGAGGTAGTCGCGGTTGGCGCCGCAATCCAGGCGGGCGTGATCGGCGGCGAGGTCAAAGACGTGCTCCTCCTGGACGTGACGCCCCTTTCCCTGGGCGTCGAGACCATGGGCGGGGTGATGACCGCCCTGATCGAGCGCAATACCACCATCCCGGTGCGCAAGGCGGAAACCTTCTCGACCGCGGAGGATAACCAGACGGCCGTCGACGTGCACGTCCTGCAGGGCGAGCGGCCTATGGCTGGCGATAACATGAGCCTCGGGCGCTTCCGGCTGGAAGGTATCTCACCGGCTCCGCGCGGGATGCCCCAGGTTGAGGTGACCTTCGACATCGACGCGAACGGGATTTTGAACGTGACCGCCCGCGACAAGGCTACCGGCAAGGAGCAGAAGGTGACGATCACCGCCTCGACCAACCTGAACAAGGGCGATATCGAGCGCATGGTCCAGGAGGCCAAGCAGCATGAGAGCGAAGACGCGCACCACAAGCAGGTGGCCGAGATGCGCAACAACGGCGACATGCTGGCCTACCAGGCCGAGAAAGCCATGACCGACCTCGGCGACCGGGTTCCGGCGGCTTCGCGCGAGGATATCCGCAACAAGATTGAGGAAGTTCGCCAGGCGGTTCAGACCGATGACACCGGCCGGATGCGGCGCGCCATCGACGACCTGCAGAACGCAGCCAACGCCCTGAACGCCCAGGCCGCGGCCCAGTCGCAGCCGCAGTACGGCCAGCCGGGTGGAAACCAGGGCGGCAATCGCGGCGGCGGTCCCAAGACCGGTGAAGGCGACGTGGTCGAAGGGGAATTCCGGGAGAGCTAAGGCGCAGGCAGCCGGGCAATCCAGAGGCTGGATCGTCGTGTATAGAGAAAAGGCGAATTGTTCTCTATATTTAATAATGAGGCAGATGGCTGAGAGGATCTTTCTCAGCCATCTGCTTTTTGACCCTACGGGCACGTTTCATTAAATACCTTGTTCGTCCACCTCCCAACCAGCATTCACTGCTCGCTCAACCCGGCCCTCTTCACCGCAATGTTATAATCCTCCCCATGCGAAAATGGTTTCTCCGCGCGGTGGGGGGCTTCTGCCTGGGAGCCGCGGCCGCCGTCGGACTGTACTTCCTTCCACCGGTGCACGACCGCCTCGCCTGGCGGGTGGATAACCTGGTCGCCCAGGTCCATTACCTGGTTTACCCACCTGAAAAAGCGGTCTTCGTCCCACAGCAGTCGGTGGACCAGATCGTCCAGGCAACTTTGAGCGCGGTTTTCCCATCCTCCACGCCCGGAGAGACCGCCCGCCCAAGCGAGACGCCGGCCCCCTCGAACACCCCGAGCGCTTCGGCGGAAGCGCTGCTCTCGCCGACTGCGCCTTCCACCCCGACGACCGTGCCGACGCCGGTCCCGTCGAGCGTTTTGCTGAAGGGCGTCGTCCACGAGTATGAGAAAGAGAACAACTGCGGCCCGGCTACCCTGGCCATGGCGCTGACG